>NZ_BAAGBJ010000004.1:0-216036 GCF_054785075.1 Lacticaseibacillus suihuaensis
TTTTACAATCTGCGGCGAGTGAAAGGCAGACTAAAGGGCAAGTCTCCAGTTGAATGCCGAAAACTTGCCCTTCAAAACGCTGCATGAGCGAATTATTTAATTGTCCAACTCCATGGGTTCACATCACATGGGCCCCGGCGTTTTTGCGTGACGGCACACAAAAAGCCGATGGTCTCCCATCGGCTCAACGTGCCTGACTTACGCGCGGAATTCGGCCAGTGCGGCTGACAAGTCTTTGGTCTGCGGGTAAACCTGCTGGTACAGCTTGTAGAGCTTGGCGTATTTGGCCACGTGCTCCGGATTGGGCAGGTAGGTCTGCCGCTCGTGAACGAAGGTCTTGGCGCAGGCGTCAAAGTCTGCGAACCAGCCCAGGCCGACCGCCGCGATCATCGCGGCGCCAAGGCCTGGCCCCTGCTCGCTTTGCAGGCAAACCACCGGTTTGTCGAACACGTCGGCCTGAATCTGCAGCCACAACGGGCTGTGGGCCCCACCACCGATCGAGGTCAACTTGGTGAAGGTTTTGCCATGCGCCGCATAGAGGTTCAGGATGTCCTTGAACGAGAAGGTCACGCCTTCCATCACGGCGCGAATGAAGTCGCCCTTGCCCTGCCGGCTGTCGACGCCGATGAAGCTGCCGCGAATCGCGGCGTCGGCGTAAGGGGTGCGTTCGCCGACGATGTACGGCGTGAACAGCAGGCCGTTGGCGCCGATGCCGGTGTCAATCGTCGCCTGCATGAAGTCGTCGAAGTCGTCATCCGGCGCAAACGTGTTTTTGAGCCAGCTCAGGCTGTAGCCGGCCGCCAGGGTCACCCCCATCGAGTAGTAGGCATTGGGAATCGCGTGGTTGAAAAAGTGCAGGTCGCCGTGGTAATCGTGGGTGACATCCGGCTCGTAGCCCAGCACCACCCCGGAGGTCCCGATGCTGCACATGCCGCGGTCGGGATTGGTGATGCCGGCCCCGATGGCCCCACAGGCGTTATCCGCACCACCGCCGAACACCGGCAGCCCCGGCTTGAGGCCGACGGCAGCCGCGAAGGTCGCAGTCAGAGTGCCGGCCTGATCCGTCGCCTGAATCAACGGTGGGCACAGGCTTTCCGGCAGGTCGAAGACCGCGCAAACGGCGCTGCTCCAGCGGCCGGCGGCGACGTCGAGCATCACCGTGCCGGCGGCGTCCGACAGCTCCATTTGAATCTTGCCGGTCATCTTGTAGCGCAGGTAGTCCTTGGGCAACAGGAACGTGGTGGCCTGGGCGAAAATCTCCGGCTCGTTCTCCTTGACCCACAGCAGCTTGGGCAGCGTGAAGCCCTCCAGCGGCCGGTTGCGCGTGATGTCAAGGTAGGTCTGGCCCATGGTGGCCATGATCTCCTCAGACTGCTTGGTGGTGCGGGTGTCGTTCCACAGGATGGCCGGGCGCAACGGCCGACCGGCAGCGTTCAGCAGCACTAGGCCGTGCATCTGCCCGGAGTAGCTCAACCCCTTGATGTCTTCGGCTTGGACGCCACTTTGCGCCAGCACATCCTTGATTGCCCCGGCCGTCGCCTCGACCCAGTGATCGGGATTTTGCTCGTTGTAGCCCGGCTGTGGCTGGCTCAGCGGATACGGCCGCGAACCGGTGGCAACCACGGCGCCTTCCCGCGTGACCAAAAGAACCTTGACCGCGCTTGTTCCTAAATCGACCCCAATGACGTATTCCATAATTGTGTGACGCAGGGTTGTCCCTGCGACTCCTTTCCGTGCGTTTTGAGTTTGTTAGTTATCTTTACTTACCCCTAAATTGTAGCGGTTACACCCGGTGAACGCAAGCCCTTTCACGCCGCTGGACAGAGAAAAACGCACCGCCGGTTGGCGGTGCGTTCAGTCGGGGCCGCGTCAGGCCTGAGGGGTGTCGGGCGCAAGCGCGTTCTCTTGGGTGCCGAAGGTCAGCTGGCCGGACTCGATGTTCAAGAGGTCATGGGTCAGCATCGCGCAGCCGCCCAGCAAGACGCAGTGCCGCACGTCGTCGACCAGGTCGATCTCGGTGGCCTCGGCGGTCAGGCTGGGCAGGTCCTTGCGAATCTGGGTCAAAAGCGGCGGCAGCTTGGCGATCAGCCCGGAGTTGATCATCACCCGCCGCGGATCCAGCGCCACGGTGATGTTGTAGATCACATTGGCGATGTAGCGGCAAAACCGCGCGAGCTCCTTTTCGACGACGGGATCGCCCGCTTGGTACAAGGCGATCACCCGGTCGCGGGTAATGGTCGAATCAGCGAGGCGGTCTCGCACGTGGTCGACGATGGCGGCCTCCGAGCAGATGCTTTCAATCGTAGTCGTCTGCCCGTTGGCGAAGAACGCTTGGTTGTACACCACCGTGTGGCCGATTTCACCGGCCTCGCCGTGGCGGCCGGTGTACAGCTTGCCGTGGATGATGATACCGGCCCCGATCCCCTTGTGAATGCTGATGCAGACCAGGCTTTCGTCCTCGCGGCGCCGCTCGAAGTCGCGCTCGTACACCGCCGCCAGGTTCGCCTCGTTTTGCAGCCGGACCGGCACCGTGAAGGTCTCCTCAAGCACCCGCGCGATGTCGACGCCGCCCAGGTCGATGAACGGCGAGAAGGTCACTTGGTTGTGGTGGACGATGCCGTGAACGGCGATCACGATGCCCAACAGCGGCAGGTGCGGCGGGGTCGCGCGGTCGTAATCGGCGATCCAGTCGGTGATCACCTTGAGCACGGCGTCAAAATTCAGGCCGCGAATCTCGATGCCTTCCTCGATCAAAAGCTCACCGGTCAGCCGGGCAGCTGCGATCACCAGGTAGTCGTACCCCCAGTCCATCGTGATGATGTAGCCGAGATCGCGGTTGAAGGTCAAAATCGTGGGCTTGCGCCCCCCGTTGTGGGTGCTGTCGCCTTGCCCCTGCTCGATCAAGTACCCCTTCTCGATCAAGTTGGCGACCACATCCGACACCGTGACCTTGTTCAGGCCGATGTTTTTGGAAATCTGACTGCGCGAAATCGTGCCGCGGTTGAACGCCTCGGTCAACACCCGCTTTTCGTTAAGCACCCGCAAAAGATTCTTATCTGTCCGCATCCTGTACTCCTCACCGTGCGTCAGTCTGACCTGACACCCATATCGCACCGTTAATAGCCTTATTTTACCATACCTCCCTCGCCGCAACCGCTTTACCGGGACCAAAACGGCGGCGAGATTAGAATCACTCGCCGCCGCTTGCGATTACGCGCGAGGCGTCTTCAGAATCGCCACGCCAAAAGCCGGCAGGTTCAGGGTGGCCGGCTGGGTCGCCCCGCTCAGCAGGTCGGCGCCGGTTGGGGCCGGGTTGGCCACCGCGCAGGCCTGGGCCGTCGTGTTGATGGCGAAGGTGTAAGTCGCCTGCTGGCTGTAACGGTGCGTCACCTCGACGCCTGCGAACGGCTTAGCCACGCTGAGGTCAAGCCCGGCCGCCGCGGCGATCTTGGTCAACAAAGAGCGCAGCCCGGTAGCGTCCAGCTGGGTGCCGACGTACAGCGCGTGGCCGCGGCCCAGGTCGTTTTGGCAAATTGCCGGGGCCCCGGTGTAGAACAGCTGCGGGTCGTCGTAGGTCGCCAGCACCTTGGCCGTGGTCGGGTGCGTGACGTCGCACAGGGAGCTGGCCGAGCAGGACTGGTCGGCCCCCAGCGCGACGTTGATCGTCGTTTCGGGCGGCAGGGCGTCGAACTCCTCGTTCCAAAGCCCCAAGACCTCCTGCAGACTGCCCGGGTAGCCGCCGAGGTAAACGTTGTCGTGGTCGTCGACGATACCGGACATGTAGGTGGTCACGAAGGTCCCGCCGCTTTGCACGTAGCTTGCAATCTTGGCCGACAGGGCCTCGGAGGTGGTGTACATCACCGGGGCGATGACGGCGGCGAAGCCATCAAACGGCGTCTCCTTGCCGATCATCGCGACGTCCAGCCCCGCGTCGTAGCACATCTGGTAGTACAGGTGGACCTGCTTGACGTAATCCATCTGGCGGCTCGGCCCGGTCGCGTACTCAACGCCCCAAAAGCTCGGCCAGTCGAACAAGACGGCAACCTTGGCGTGGTTGCGGCTGGCCAACAGGTCGGCCGGCAGCGCCGCGAGCTCGGCGCCAAGCGCCTTGACCTCGCGATAAACGCGGGTTTCATGGGTGCCGGTCGCCTCGGCGTGGGAGATCACGGCGCCGTGGAACTTCTCGATACCGTTTTGCGATTGCTTCATCTGGAAGAACTGCACGGTGTTGGCGCCATGGGCGACCGCCTGGTACGACAGCATCCGCATCTCACCAGGCTTCTTCAACGCGCAGTACGGCTGCCAGTTCTGCTGGCTCGGGGTCTGCTCCATCAGCATGAACGGCGCCTGGCGCAGCCCGGCCATCAAGTCGTGCTTCATCGCGGTTTCGCTGGCTGGCGTGTCGAAGCTCGGGTAGTTGTCCCAAGAGACGATGTCCATTTCCTTGGCCCATTGGAAGTAATCCAAGTCCTTTTGGGTGCTCATCAGGTTGGTCGTAATCGGGGTGGTCGCGTCGACCTCGCGAATCGCCGCCTTCTCCAGCTTGAAGTTGGCCAACAGGGCATCGGATTGGAAGCGCCGGTAGTCAAGCGCCGCCCCGGCCAACACCGGCTTGTCGGCGCCGGCGTCGATCATGTCCGTCAGGTGCATCGGCGGCAGGATCTCGGACCAGTCGTGGAAGGTGTGGCCCCAGAAGTTGCTGTTCCAAGCGGCGTTGACCGCCGCGAGATTCGCGTAGTGGCCGCGCAGCCAGGTGCGAAAGGCCGCGGCGCAGTTATCGCAGTAGCACTGGCCACCGTACTCGTTGCTGATGTGCCAGCAGGCCAGGGCCGGGTAATCGTGGTACCGGGCCGCAAGCCGAGACACCAGCGCTTGCGCCAGCCGCTGGAAGTTCGGTGAGCTCGGGCAGGCGTTGTGGCGCATCCCCTGCCGGGCGTGGCGGCCGTCGATATCGGTTCGCGCCACATCCGGGTACTTCTCGATCACCCAGGCCGGAATCGCGCCGGTCGCGGTGGCCAGGACCACCTTCATCTGGTACTTGGCGGCCAGCGCCATGATTTTGTCCAGCAGGCTGAAGTCGTAGGTCGCCTCGTTGGGCTGAAGCAACGCCCAAGAGAAGACGTTCAAGGTCAGCGAGTTGATGTGGGCGGCCTGCAGCTTGATCAGATCGGCCTCCCAGGTCGCCTCGGGCCACTGCTCGGGGTTGTAGTCGCCGCCAAACAGCAGCGGCAAGGTTTTAAGTGCCATGAGAATCCTCCTTCTTTCAAAAAGCGGTCGTGCAACATTCTGGGAATGTCACACGACCGCATGTGCTGCGATCACCGGGGGGATGGTCGCGGTGAGTTAACGTTCAATCTTGGGATTACTTCAGGGTTTCGATCATGTAGTGGTTCAGGGTGTCCTTGAGCTCCTCGAGGCGACCGGACTTGGTGGCGGCCAGCAGCGCGGATTGTGGCTTGTCGATGATGTAGTCGTTCAGGGACTTGAAGTCTTCCTTGCCGGCCTCGATGCTTGCGCCGATGCCTTCGTCGTAGCTTGCGTAACGGTCCTTGATGAAGTCATCGAAGACGCGATCTTCGTGCAGACGCTCCGCAACCTTCAGGCCGGCGGCAAAGGTGTCCATGCCGACGATGTGGCCGTAGAACATGTCTTCCGGCGTGAAGCTGGAGCGACGTGGCTTGGCGTCGAAGTTCAGACCGCCCTTGCCCAGGCCGCCGTTTTCAACGACTTCGTACATCGCAAGCGTTGCTTCGTACAGGTCTGATGGGAACTCGTCGATGTCCCAGCCGATCAGCTTGTCGCCCTGGTTGGCGTCCAGGGAACCGAGCAGGCCTGCCTCACGCGCCGTGCGGATCTCGTGCTGGTAGGTGTGGCCGGCGAGGTTGGCGTGGTTGCCTTCCAGGTTCAGCTTGTAGGTGCCATCCAGGCCGTAAGTCTTCATGAAGGCGATGGTGGTGGCGGCATCGAAGTCGTACTGATGCATCATCGGTTCCTTAGGCTTTGGCTCAAGCAGCAGCTGGCCGGTGTAGCCAATTTCCTTGGCGTAGTCGGCGGCCATGTGGAAGAACTTGGCCAGGTGCTCCTGTTCGCGGAGCATGTCGGTGTTCAAAAGCGTCTCGTAACCTTCGCGGCCGCCCCAGAACACGTAGTTCTCGGCGCCGACCTTCTTGGCGGTGTCGAGGCCTTCCTTGACCTGCGCAGCCGCAAAGGCGAAGATGTCGGCGAATGGGCTGGAAGCCGCGCCGGAGACAAAGCGAGGGTTGGTGAACATGTTGGCGGTGTTCCAAAGCACCTTCATGCCGGTCTGCTTCTGGTAGTCGACGAACATGTCGGTAATGGTTTCGATGTTCTTGTTGGTTTCACGCAGCGTGTCGCCTTCTGGGGCGATGTCGCGGTCGTGGAAGCAGAAGAAGTCGACGCCCATCTTGTCGTAGAACTCAAAGGCCGCCTCGACCCGCGCCTTGGCCAGGTCCATGCCGGTCAGGCCGTTCCAAGGCCGAATGGCAGTGCCGTCGCCGAAGATATCGTTGAGCTGCTGACCGAATGTGTGCCAGTAAGCGACGGAGAAGCGCAGCCAATCGCGCATCTTCTTGCCACCGACCACCTCATCGGCGTTGTAGTAGTGGTAGTTCAGCCCGGACTTCAGGCTGCTGGTGCCAACGAACGGGATCTTGTCAACGTTTGGAAAATATGTCTTAGCCATGCAAAAGTTTCCTTTCTTGTTAGCCATTTTTAGGTTAGTTAGTATATTTAACTTACAGGTGAATTGTAGCGCTTTCAGCTGTCAAACACAAGCCATCCCAACGACTTTTCTGAACTTTTTGGCCGGCGCCGCGGATCAGGCCGGACGGCGGCGGAAGTTCAGCTCGCCGGGCCCCACCGCCAGCAGCTGCTGGATCAGCGTCGCACAGGCGCCAAGCAGGGTGCAATTGCGAACGTCGTCGACCAGGTAGATCTTGGTCTCCTGGGTGGTCAGGTGCGGGATGTTGGCCGTGATGGCCGGCAGGAGCTCAGGTACCGACGCGATCAGCTGCGAGTTGATCGCCACGCGCCGCGGATCCAGGGTGATGATTGTGTTGTAGATGATGTTGGCGATGTCGTAGCAAAAATCATCCAGGATGGTGATTGCCAGCGGGTCGTTGGCCCGGTACCGCGCGACCAGGTCCTCACGGGTCAGCCGCGGGTCGCCTGCCGCCTGCCGCAGCCGCTCGACGATTGCGGTTTCGGAGCAGAGGCTCTCGATGGTGGTCGGCGTCTGATGCGCCTTGAGGGCCCGGTCGTACAGGATGGTCTGACCGATTTCGCCGGCCTCGCCGAGCTTACCGGTGTACAGCCGGTTGTTCAAGATGATGCCGGCCCCGATGCCGCTGTGAATGCTGATGCAGACGATGTTGTCGATCGCGTCGTGGCTTTCGAAGTCCCGCTCGTAGATGACGCTGAGGTTGGCCTCGTTTTGCAGCACAATCGGCACCTTGAGCTTTTGCCACAGAAGCTTGGCGATGTCTTGGTCCTTGAAGTCGATGAACGGGGTGTAAAGCACCCGGTTTTGGTAGACGATGCCGTGAATCGCCACGGCCACACCGAGCAGCGGGACCCCGGCCGGTAGCGCGTCGGTGTGAGCGATGCTGACCATCAAGGCCAGGCGGTCCTCAATCGCCATGTCACGTGCCGGAAACCGCTCGACGGAGACCACGCTCCCGTCCAGGCGGTTGATCATGCGGTCGATGAAGTCCTGGCCCATGTCGTAGTTGACCACGTAGCCGAGGTTAGCGTTGAAGCGCAGGATGGTCGGCTTGCGGCCACCGTTGCGGGTGCTGTCGCCTTGCCCCGACTCCAACAGGTACCCCGAATCGATCAGCTCGGACACGATGTCTGACACCGTGACCTTGTTGAGGCCGAGGTTCTTGGAAATCTGGCTGCGGGAGATGGGGCCGTCGTTGAACACCTGCTGCATCACGTGCTGGACGTTCAGGACCCGCACGAGGTTCCGGTTCGCTTGCATAATTACTCCTTACTCGACTTGCCTACTTGCCGGGCTGAATCGCCGCCCCGTTGGTTTGAATCAAGTCGTGGTACCAGGTGAAGCTCTTCTTGGGAATGCGCCGCAGGTCCTTTTCCGAGTCGTCGTCGCGGTCGACGAAGACAAAGCCGTAGCGCTTGCGGTAGCCGTTGAGCCAAGACAAAATGTCCGAGAAACTCCACGCGCAGTAGCCGATCAGGTCGACGCCGTCGGTGATTGCTTCCTTCATCGTGCGAACGTGGTCCTCGAGGTAGGCGATGCGGTAGTCGTCGTTGACCTGCCCGTCGACCAGCTCGTCCTTGGCCCCCAGGCCGTTTTCGGTGACGAACAGCGGCAGTCGGTACTTCTCGTAGACCTGGCGCAGCGCGACGCGGAAGCCGACCGGGTCGATTTCCCAGCCCCAATCCGTCTTTTGCAGGTACGGATTGGAGACGGAGTTGAACATCGGCACCTCTGGGTTTTGCGCCTGCTCGCCCTTGGGCTGCATCAGGTACGGATCGGTGGCGGAGAAGTCCTTTTGCTCGGCGTCTTTCACCGGCTTTTCCAGCCGGTTTTGCTGCACCGTGCCGCCGTGGTAGTAGTTGATACCCAAGAAGTCCGGCTTCGCGCTTTTAAGCAACTGGTCGTCTGCGTCGGTGACCTCGGGCATCAGCCCGGCCCGGGTCAGCTGCTGGCGCATGAAGTACGGGTACTCGCCGCGGCAGTAGACATCCAGCCACCAGTTGTTGTTGAAGTCATCGGCGTTCAGCGCGGCCAACACGTCGTTGGGATCGCCGGTCAGCGGGTAAACCGGCCCGTAGCCGAAGCTCGGTCCGATCAGGCCGCCTGGCACCAGCTCGTGGAACAGGTTGATCGCCGTCGCGTTGGCCAGGTTGACGATGTGGTTGGCGGCGTACATCCGCCGCACGTCTTGAACCTTAGGCGGGTGGTTGCCCCAGCGGTAGCCCATGCCGGTGAACACGTTTTGCTCGTTCATCGTGACCCAGTACTTGACCGAGTCGCCGAACGCCTCAAACAGGGTGCGGCAGTACTTGGCGAAGGCCGGAATCACCGCTCGCGACTCCCAGCCGCCGTACTTGTCCTGAAGCGCCTGGGGCAGGTCCCAGTGGTAAAGGGTCAAAACGGGCTCGATGCCGTTGTGGCGTAGCTCGGCGATCAGCCGGCGGTAAAAATCAAGCCCCGCCGGGTTGACGGCCCCTTCGCCGTCTGGAATCACGCGGCTCCAGGCCACGGAGAAGCGGTAGGCCTTGAGCCCAAGCTTCGCCATCAGCCCGACGTCTTCTTTCATGTGGTGGTAGTGGTCGATCGCCACGTCGCCGGTCGTGCCCTTGAAGGTGTTGCCGGGCGTGTGGGCGTAAGTGTCCCAAATCGATGGGCCCTTGCCGTCTTCGGCGTAGGCGCCTTCCACCTGGTAGGCAGCGCTGGCCGCCCCCCACAAGAAGTGCGGTGGGAAGTCCTTGAGTTTGTCGTAGTACATAGTAGCCTCCTTTTAGTGTTGCTTGGCCACGGCCAAGGCGCCGAGCAGCCCCGCATCGTTGTCGTGCTTGCACAGCACAACCGGGGTGCGGTAGTCCTTGACCCAAAACGGGTTCTTCTCAAGCGCGGCTTCGATGAACGGCAAAATCAACGGGTTCTTGGAGATACCGCCGCCGATCAAGATCCGCTCGGGGTCGGTGGTCGCCACCAGGTTGTAAATCGCCACGGCGACGTGATCGGCCCAGTCCTCAACCACCTGGCGGGTCGTCGGGTTGGCGAGGTCGGCCATCAGCGCCTCGCCGCTGGTTGCCTCGTAGGCCACGCCCTTGCTTTTGGCGAAGGCGCGAACCAGCGAGCTGGTCGAGGCCATGTCGTGCAGGGTGGCAAAGCCGCGGGTGGTGAAGTCCGTGACCGACATCCCGTACTCACCGGCGCGGAAGTGCTTGCCATGAACCAGATTGCCGTTGATCACCAGGCCGCACCCGACGCCGGTGCCCAGAGTCAACACCGCGTAGTCGGTCAGCCCGACCGCGTTGCCGTTGAGCCCCTCGGCCAAGGCGGCACACTTCGCGTCGTTCTCCACGTGAATCGGCAACTGCCGGTCCAGGTGAGCCGCGAAGTGCTCGATCAGGTTGTAGCCGTCCAGCTGGCCCAAGGCGCCGGCTCGCACGGCGACGCCGGTGGTCACGTCGATGAAGCCGGGAAAGGAGATGCCGATGGCGGTGATCGCCGGATCCGCGTTGGCAATCGCCGCCATGTCCGCGAAGAACTGCTCCGGGTCCTCGCAGCGCGTCGGGTACTTGCCCTTGCTCAAAAAATTGGCGTCAGCGTCGAAGGTCGCGTACTTGACGAAGGTGCCGCCGACATCGAAACATAAATAACTCATCGTATCCTCCTAGAAGTTGTTGGCCACCCAGGCGGCAAAAAGTTGCGGCCAGGCGTCGACTTGTGACTGAATGCCGTAGCCGTTGCCGGCGATGGCGGTTTCCGCGGTGGCCAGGCTCAGGCCGTGACCGCCCTTGGGGAAAATGTGTAGCTCGACCGACACGCCGGCCTGTTGCAAGGCACTGGCGAACATCAGCGAGTTTTCCATCGGGACACAGTCGTCGGTCGCCGTGGTCCACAGGAAGGTCTTTGGTGCATCTTGAGTCACCTGCTTTTCAAGCGAGACCTTGGCCATCAGCGCGGGATCACCGTAGTCGTCGCCGAGCAGCGCCTTGATGGAGTCGTGATGCGCCAGCGGTCCCGAGGTGATCACCGAATACCCGAGAAACAGGCCGTTGGGGCGAATCGCCTCGGGATCAAAGCCGTACTGCGTTGCCAAGTCCTGGTGCCACTGGGTGGCAAAGTCGGCGGCCAGGTGACCGCCGGCCGAGAAGCCGGCGATGATCAGCTTGTTGGGGTCGACGTGGTACTCGGCGGCATGGGCCCGAACGTCTTGGACCACCGTGGCCAGCTCGAGCAAGGCGACCGGGTATCGCGCCGGCGCGACGCTGTAGCGCAGGACAAAGACGTTGTAGCCCATCGCCAAGAACCGCACGGCGACCGGCTCCGCCTCGCGGTCGGAGGTCATCACGTAGCCGCCGCCCGGGCACAAGACGATGGTCGGGCGAACCCGGTTCTCGTCCATCTCGGCAAAATTGTCCAGCACGTAGCCGTAAACCTTGGCGCTGTTTGAAAGTGGCGTCGACACTGTGTGTACGAATGTTTGCATGATTGTCACTCCATCGTTATTTTGAGCCCGACCGGCCGGTTGTCGGCACTGGGGCGAATCGTCACGTGCATCCCGTCTGCTTCGACGTGCCAGTCGCAGGCGCCGCCGCCCAGCTGCGTCACGCAGCGAATCACGCCGTGAAACGGCGGCTGGTTCTTTTCGTCAAAGGCGCGAAAGGCGGTGAGCACCAGCTCCTTCGCCTCGCCCGGCGCCAGCGCGTAGGCGTAGACGGCGCCGTTGTTGGCGGTGTAGCGGAAGTCCTGCTGGCCGTAGTGCAAGGCCGACAGATCCTCGAACATGCCGCCGCTCAGGTTCGTCGGACCTTCGCCGAACTGTTTCCAAGGCAGGCTGCCGTAGATGCCCTCGCCGTTGACGTCAAGCCAGGCGCCGATCGCCTTGAGAATCTCTTGGTCCTTGGGGGCAATCGACCCGTCGGCACGGGGGCCGACGTTGAGCAGCAGATTGCCGTTCTTAGCCACGGCGTCCAGCAGGCTGATCAGCACCTCATTGACGGTCTTGTAGTCCAGCGAATCGGTGTAGCACCACGAGTTATTGGCGATGGCGGTGTCGGTTTGCCAGTAAAACGGCGTCGGCTGGGCGAAGCCGCCGCGTTCCACGTCTGGAATGCCCGCACCCCAGGCCATGCCGTCGTACTTGTAGCAGATGCTGACCGGCACCCCCCACTCGGCGGCGCGGTTGTAGTAATAGGCGGCGAGCGCTTGCATGTAGGGCTTGAAGGCGGCGTGTTGCAGCCACCAGTCGAAGTACAACAGCTCCGGGCGGTAGTTGTCGATCAGCTCGCAGACGCGCTCGACCCAGTCCTCGAGAAACTCGGCGGTCGGGTAAGGCTTGGAAAACAGGTCCTGGTTGTCGGGCTCCGGCGCCGCCGGCCAGTAGAAGTCGCCCTTGTGCAGCGGCTCGTGAACATCGGAATCGAATTCGCGGCCGTGGCCCATGAACCACCAGTGTTCGGCGCGGTGGCTGGACAAGGCGAAGTGCAGCCCGTGGTCCAGCGTCGCCTGGCGCAGCTCGCCCAAAACGTCTCGGTGCGGCCCCATTTCGTAGGCGTTCCAGTGCGACAAGGCGGAGCGATACATCTGAAAACCGTCGTGGTGCTCGGCCACCGGGAAGTAATACTTGGCACCGGCCTGCTGGAACAGGTCCAGCCACTGGGTCGCGTCGAAGCGCTTGGCGGTGAACAACGGGATCAGGTCCTTGTAGCCGAACGCCTTTTGCGGTCCGTAAGTTGCGACGTGATGCTCGAAGGCCGGGTAGCCCTTGATGTACATGTTGCGCGAGTACCACTCATTGCTATACTCGGGCACGGTGTAGACGCCCCAGTGAGTGAAAATGCCGAACTTCGCCTGCCGGAACCACAACGGCGCCGGGTGCTGGCCGATGCTGGCCCAGTCGGCGTGGTAGCGGCCGGCGGCGTTGACCGCCTGAATCTCCTTGAACGTGTGTGCCATGTTACCCCCTCCAATCAAAAACGACCGCGTCGAGCCATGCCTTGGCGATCACCGCCGAGCCCTGCAGGTTCGGGTGGACCCGGTCCATCGTGATGCCAAAGACGCTGGCCTGCTTCAAGAAGCGGTCGACGCCGGCCTGGGCGTCGATGTAAAGCAGCCCGTTGGCCGCGGCCAGCTCACGTGCCGCAGCCTGGTAGTCGAGCAGCGCGTGGCGCATCGGGTCATCTTGGTTCAGCTCCCACATCACCGGGCTGACCAGCAACGGCGTCGCCCCGGCGGCCTGGGTCTTGTCGATCAGGTCCTGGTAAGTGTGGCGGTACAGGTCAACGTCCACCAGGTCGGCGCGGCGACGAAACTGGCTGTCGAAGAAGCGCCAGACGTCGTTGATCCCGATCATGATCGACACGTAATCAGGCCGGTGAGCCAGGACATCTCGGTCCCACCGGGCCGCGAGCTTGACGATCGTGTCGCCGTTGACCCCGGCGTTGATCACGGCCAGCCGCGAGGCCGGGAGCCCAGCGGTCAGGGCCGCGTTGAGCAACGCGACGTAGCCTTGGCCCCAGGAATCCCAGCCGGCCGGCTCGGCTTGGTAGTTGCGGCCGGCGTCGGTGACGGAATCGCCGGCGCAGACGATGGTGGCATTTGGTTCAAACAGCATGTTTTTCCCCTCCGTGGCGGCGCCGACTCAACATAAAAGGGTGCAAGACCGCACACACCGTCTTGCACCCTATTCATGTCCACACGATCCGTTGTGGCCGTCGGCTCAGCCTATTTGTTCTTGTTGGTGGTCTTGCGAATCGCGGTGACGCGCTTCACCCGGGTCGCCCGCCTTACACATAAGGCGGGTCAACCGGATGAGGCGGGTTGCACGTTCCCGTGCAACGGCCTCACACCGAATGTGACTGCGATTCAAAAATCAGGTGGTTAGTTCTCTTCCTTGTACTGCTTGATCAGCTTGGCACGAAGGGCGTTTTTAGCCTTGGAGTTCTTCAGGTCAACCTTGTAGACCTGATCGTAACCCAAGCCCTTGACCGTCTTTTGCATCCCGGCCAGCAGGCTGTTGAACTCGGAATCGCTCTTGGCCATCGCGAGCTTCCAGCTGGTGTTCTTGACCTGGGTGCCGATGGTGCCGCGCATGGTGCTGATCTGAGAGGAATCCTCAGGCGCGGTGTAGGAAACGCCGGCACCGACCAGCAGCTTGTTGTTCTTGGTCAGGTAAGCCATGGAGCTGGTGGCGCCGCCCATGTGCTCGCTCCAGTCCTTGGAGAGCTTGGTGGCGTTGAGCTTCAAGACGGAAGGCCAGGTGACGTAGCCGTACTTGTAGCCAGTCGAAGGATCCTTGTCATACTGGTTGACCGCGACGAAGTTCAGCGTGGAGATGCCGTCCTTCCAGGTGCCGCCGCCGTATTCGGCTGGCATCTTGACGGTGCCGCCTTCAAGGAAGGCCTTCTTACCAAAGGCGGTCAAGACCGGCTTGCCGTTTTGCATCTTCCAGGTCAAGCCCTTGATGCCAGCAGAGTAACCGGTGGATTGGGCCTGTTGAACCTGGACACCTTCTGGGCTGTACAGCCAGTTGATGAACTTGACCAGACGGGCCTTGTTCTTGGCCTTGGAGCCGATGCCGATGAAGGTGCTGTTGCCGTCTGGCATGGAGCCGACACTGTAGATCTTGGCGTTTTCAAGCGGTGCGAGCTCGAAGCCCTTGCCCGCTGCCGTGTGAGCCGCGGTGTTGTAAGCCCCTTGGCCCTGGAAGGCCCAGTAGGAGAACAGGACCTTGCCGTTTTGGTACTTGGAGTACAAGGTATCCCAGTTTTGGGTGGTCGATTCAGGGTCAACCAACCCGGCCTGCTTGGCCTTGTTCAGGAAGCGCAGCCCCTTGACGTACTGGCTGTTGGAGTCGATCACACTTTGGTACTTGTTGCCCTTGCTGAGGACGAAGCCCTGGTTGACTTCGTAGCCGTAAAACGCGAGGTTTTGGCCGGCGTTTTGCATGATTGTGGAATCCCAGTCCTTGAACAGGGAGATCGCGTAGATGTCGGTCTTGCCTTCGTCCTTACGGGCCTGGGCCTGCATCTTCTTCAAGACGTTGATCAGGTCATCGGTGTTCTTGATCTTCGGGTAGCCGATTTCCTTGTAAAGATCCCAGCGGATGTAAGGCGCCGTGGTTGGTTCCAGGCCTTCGGAAGGCGTGGTCGGCGAGTTAGAAGAAACGCTGGAGTTGATGCCCCAGATGCCCTTCTTGTTGGCGAGCTTGGTGATCGAGTCCGTCGCGCCCTTGTACTTCTTCAGGTAGGTCTTGCCGTTCATGTAAGGCGTCATGTCGGTCAGCAGGCCGGCCTTGGCCAGCTTGGCGACGTGGTTGGTGCCGGTGATGATGATGTCACCCAAGTTGCCGGCCGCCGTGCGGGTGTCGTACAGCGTGTTGCCGCCGCCGGCCACGTTAGGTGCGACCATGTTGAGCTTGATCTTGAACTTCTTTTCCACATACTTTTCGAACCAACCCTTGGGCGTCCCCTGGTAGTTGGCCAGATCATCGTAGACGGTGACGGTCATCATTTTGCCGTCGTCTTTTTCCGCCTTACTGGTGGTCTTGGAACCCGAGTTGCTGCTGCAGGCAGCCAGAAGCAATGCGCTTGCGGCAACCAACGTGTACAAAACGCGTTTCTTATTCATAATTCTTAGTCCCCCTCTTTGGCGTGTCGCGCCAAATTTATGAATTAAAAGCGGTGAAACATCATTGCAATCAGCCTTTAACGGCACCAAGCATGATCCCTTTAGTGAAGTAACGCTGGAACATTGGGTAGATGAACATGATCGGCAGAACGACGACGATCGACACGGTCATGCGAATCGAGGTCGGGGTCTGCGCCGTGGCAACCGCCGCGACGGAGCTCAGGCCACCGCCCGAGTTCTTGACCATGGCGGCCAGCGAGCTGGCCTGGTTGATGTACTGGTAAAGCAGGTACTGCAGCGAGTAGAGCTTCTGGTCGGTGATGTAAATCAGCGTGTCTTGGAAGGAGTTCCACTGACCAACGGCGGAGAAGATCGCGACGGTCGCCAGAATCGGAGTGCAGCTTGGCAGGATGATCTGCCAGAACACCTGCCAGGTTGAGGCCCCATCCAGCTCGGCCGCCTCTTCAAGCGAACGCGGCAGGCTTTCGATGTAGGTCTTCACCAAGATGATATTGAACGGTGCCACGATGCCGGGCAGCACGTAAACCCAAAACGTGTTGGTCAAGGCCAGGTTCTTCATGGTGATGAACATTGGAATCAGGCCGGCGTTGAAGTAC
This sequence comes from Lacticaseibacillus suihuaensis, assembly GCF_054785075.1. Lineage (NCBI taxonomy): Bacteria > Bacillati > Bacillota > Bacilli > Lactobacillales > Lactobacillaceae > Lacticaseibacillus > Lacticaseibacillus suihuaensis. Next base: position 15,970 of record NZ_BAAGBJ010000004.1, read on the forward strand.
ATAGTGATGATGACGAAGCGGTACCAGAACTTGCGCTTCCACATTTTCTCACGGGTGAACATGAAGCCCATGAAGGCGGAGGCGAACACGGTCAAAGCCGTGCCCAGCACGGTTCTGGCGACGGAGACCAAGGCCGCGGTGCCCAGGCCGTCGAGCTTGAAGACCTGCACGTAGTTTTCGAACTGGATGTGCTTAGGCCACCAGTTGATCAGGCCGTTGGCCGACAGGTTGTTGGCCGAGATGCTGTTGATGATCAGGTAGTAGAACGGGTAGATGCACAACAGCGTGAAGATGATGAAGAAGATCACGTTGAACACGCGGAACACGCGCTCGCCGCTCGTGACTTCGTTTTTTTCGATATTACTCATGATGCGCTCCTTTCCGACTAGATGATCGACTCGCCACGCGTCTTTTGCGAGACCTTATTCACAATGAACAGCAAGGCCACGGAGACCAGACTCTTGAGCATTGAGATCGCCGTCGCATAAGACAGACTGTTTTGGCCCATCCCGACGTTGTAAACGTAGAGGTCGAGGACCTGGATGTGGGTCTGGTTGAACGCGTTTTGGAAGACGAAGTACTGATCCATCCCGTTGTTCAGGAAGTTGGACACGGCCAGCATCAGCATGACGAAGTAGGTCGGCATCAAGGCAGGCACCGTGATGTAGCGGATCAGCTGCAGGCGGTTGGCGCCATCGACACGCCCAGCCTCGTAAAGCTCCGGGTCGATGCCGGTGATCGCCGCCAGGTAGATGATCGAGCCCCACCCTAAGCCTTTCCAGGTGCTCCACAAAAGCATCTTGAGCCAGACATGGGAGTCAGAGTCCAGGAACTTCAAGGGCTCCGTGATCAGGTGCAGGTTTTGCAGCAGGTCGTTGACCATCCCACCCGAGGAGAACATCGCAAAGGCGATGGAGTAAACCAGCACCCAGGAGATGAAGTTCGGCAGCGTGGTCAGCGTCTGGATGATGTTCTTGAAGTGCTTGTTGCGGATTTCGTTCAGGCCGATGGCGAACAGCACCGGGAAGAACGAAGTGACGATGTTCAACAGGCTCATCGCGAACGTGTTCAACAGCACCTGGAAGATCTGGTGCATCTGCGTCTGGTTTTGAACCATCATCTTGAACCACTGCAGCCCCACGAACTCGCTTTGGGACAGTGGAATAGGTGGCTCATAGTCGAAAAAGGCGTATACCCAGCCGAAAAGTGGTAGGTATGAGAATAATACAACGAGAATCAGGAACGGGGCGAGCAGCAACCACATCTGCTTCCCGCGCTTGGCGGCGGCCTTTTGGTGCCGCTTTTGACGCTCCTTATCTGTGATCGGTTGATCCGCGGTGACGTTTTGCATGATGATCCCCCTCGAAATAAATAGACTTGCCAGGTACGAAATTAGTAGGCTATGATGGACAGCGTTATCACAAATCTAGAAAACAGGTGATTGTTTTGAAGTTTAACCCGAACAGTTCGTTCTTCCGCTTCATGGGTACCTTGGCCAGCTTCGCCTTGCTCAACTGGGTGTTTCTGCTCACGTGCCTGCCGATCGTCACGATCGGGGCCGCCCTCACTGCCATGCACGCGACGCAGCAGCGCTACCTGCGAATCGAGGCGACACCGCTTACAAAAACATACCTTCAAAACTTGAAGCAAAACTTCCTGCAGGCCACCGGGGCCTGGCTGATCGTGCTGGTGCTCGCCGCCGTGTTCGGCTTCAACATCGCCTTTTGGCGGGGCAACGCCAGCTTGTTGGCCACCCCGGTGCTGGTCTTGATGGTGCTGGCCGCCGTGGTGCTCGTGTTCACGGTCGAGCTCGTCATGCCTTTGATCGGCCTGTTCCAAAACACCGTGCGGCAGACCTTCAAGAACGCCGTGTTGATGATCATTCCCAATTTCTTTTGGGTCCTGCTTCTGATTGCGATCGACGGATGCGCGTTCGCCATCTTTTACCTGACTAATATTGGTCGCGCCATGTTCCTGATTTTCGGCTTCGCCTTCTGGCAATACATCAAGGCCTTCGCGTACCGGCGGATCCTGGCCAAATACACCGACGAAATCTGAAAAAAAGCTGTAAGCGCTTCAACATTGAGTATTATAAATCGCTTTCGTTGATTTGTAAATATAATTTACTAACCAATTTGAAATTAGGCCGTAACCCCAGTGTTCATGCGGACTAGTGTTACCGGCACATCGGCGCTCAGCCGCAGTGTTTGGTCTAGTCCGCCAGTCAAGGCCAGGCTTATTGGTTGCAACCAACCTGCACCCTCAAACGCCGTCTCGGCCGTCTCGTTCCCCGACGCGGCTTTTAGTTTGCCGCCTTGTTCCGCATACAGCCAAACCGCGACGGCACCATTGATGCGCAGGTGATCATACGTCACCTGGCCGCCGGGTGCCAGGGCCACGACTTCGTAGTGAGCGGCCTTGGTGGTCACAGTGGCCGCCTCGCTTGCGTCAAAGGCCCGGGCCGCCAGCGGCTGCGCGAGGTCGTAAGGCACCTCAGCCTGGCCGAGGTGCGGCAAGCCCAGCACGGCGGCGTGGTCGAAGGCGTCAAAGCCGACGCTGAGCGTGTAATCACCCAGCGGGAAAAACGGCCGGCGGCGCTTGCCGTCGTACCAGGCGAAGTCCTTGAGGTCGGCCGTTAACGTCAGCTGGGCGGTGGCGCCTGGCTCAAGCGTCAGCTTCTGAAAGGCCACCAGCTGGCGGCGATCGGCGCGGCCGGCCAGGTTGGTCGCATTCAGGTAGGCCTGCACGGTGTCGGTCACGGCAAAGTCCTCGTGGTTGGCGACATCCACGCTGATGGTCAACCGCGTGTCGGCGCGGTGAACCGCGGCCTCCAGCAACCGCAGCTGGCCGTAAGTCAGCCCGTAGCCGAACGGGTAAGACACCTCCGCTTGGTCGACGTACTGGTAGGTCAAGCGGCGCTTTTCGATGTCGTATTCGCGCATGGACCCGCCCTGCCAGGCGGCGTTGTACCAGGTCTGGGCGAGCTTGCCCGTCGGTGGCGTGACGCCGGTCAACACGTTGGCCAGCGCGGTGCCCAGCGACTGGCCGGCGTAACCCACGGTCAGCAAGGCGTCGCAGCGCAGCTTGGAGACGTCGAAGGGGTAGCCGGCGATCAGAACCGCCGCCGTCTGCACCCCGGTGTCATGCACCACGTCGATCAGGGCCTCTTGGGCCTGGGGCAGCGCGATGTCCGGGCGGTCCTCGGTTTCCCGCGCGATCAACAGCGGGTGGTTGCCCGCGGCGACCACGGCCTTGGTGTGGCCCGGCAAGGCGGCCAGCACCCGGGCCTGCCCCGCGTCCACCACGGTGACCTGCCCGATGCGGCGGCCGCGACCGCCGGCGTGAAGCGAGTTGCGGTCGCTGGCGGCAAAATCATGCGCCACGGCGAACAGTTGCCCGTCCCCGTCCAACACGAAAGCTTCGCGGATTACCCAGTCGTAGACCTCGGTACCGTTGAGTTCCAGGTGGCCGTCTTCGGTCAGGCGCAGGTAGCGGTGACTCGCGCGATCGCGCAAGAAGACCTGACCTTCCTGTAGCCGCTCGATTTCGTAGGTCAACTTGGCCAGCCCCGGCTGGGCCGGCACGGCCGGATCCAGCGCAAGCGTCGCAAAGTCGTTGCTGTTGACCACGTCGAGGCGTGAGCCCAGGGCCTTTTGCAGGCCCTGCGACAGCGTCTCGGTGTTTTGCGGCAGCGTCGCGTACCAGTCCCGCACGAAGCGATCGGCGGCGGGACCGGTCAAAAGCACCCGGTCTTGGGCCGTCAGCGGCAGCGTCTTGTCGTGGTTTTCAAGCAGGACCGTGCCGCCGGCCGTGACCGCCTGCACCACCGCGTCGCTGGCGGCGGTGCCGATGGTCGCCTGGTCGTACTCGGCGAAGGGCTCGACGTCTTCCAGCTGCCCCAGCCGGGCGCGAACCGTCAGCGTGTTGGTGACGGCTCGGGTGATGTCTTGAACGCTGATTTGTCCCTCGGCCAAGGCGGCGAAAGCGGCGGCTTCGACCTTGTCGGGCTCGTCGACGAAGCAGTCGATGCCCTTTTTCAAGGCGTCAGCCAGCGCGTCTTCGAAGCGGTCGTAGTAGTGGTAATCCTCGACGTTCAGGGTCAAGGCACCGCCGTCGGTCACGATGCAGCCGTCCATCCCCCAGGCGCCTTTGACCGTCGCCTTCAGTTCCGGCGACTGCATCATCGGCACCCCGTTGACGCCGTTGTAGCCGGTCATCATCGACTGGGCGTGGTGGTCGCGAAAGGCGAACTTGAAGGGCCGCAGGTAGTACTCGTGCTTCATGTGCGGCGTCAGCGAGTTGGATTCGCTGCCGCGCTTGGCCTCGGTGTTGTTGGCCATGAAGTGCTTCGGCGCCGCTGCGACCAGCAGAAAGTCGCCGTCGCCTTGCATCCCGTCGATGTAGCCCCCGGCCACGCTGCCGGCAAGCCTGGGATCCTCGCCGTAAGCCTCTTCGTTGCGGCCCCAGCGCGGATCGCGCTCCATATCGATGGTCGGGGCCCAAGGCATCAGCCGCCCCGTTCGGCCGGTGATGTTGTACAGGGCTCGGGCCTCGGTGCCGACCACGTGGCCGGCTTGTTGGGCGAGCTCTGGGTCCCAGGTCTGGGCGAGCGTCAAGGGAATCGGCAGGCTGGTCAGGTGGTATCGCTCGCGGTCGACGATGCCGTGAGCCGCTTCGCCGCCGATGTTAAAGGCCCCCAGGTGCAACCGCGGAACCGGCTTTTGCTGCCGCGACAGCAGGCCGATTTTCTCGGCCAACGTCAGCTTGGCAACCAGCTTGGTGGCCTTATCTCGTGCGTTCATTGCGCGTCATCCTCCTTTGGGAACGTCAGCGAAAAGTCGGTGAAGGTAATCCAGTCGGCATCCGGCGCGTCGGTTTGCTCGGTGAACAAGCCGAGCATCACACCGGTGAAATTGCCGGCCAGCTCGGATGACAGGTACTGGGCCTGAGCCTCGCCGAGGTCGTAGCGCTTGCCTTGGGCTTCCGCGAAGAAGTGGTAGGTGTAGTTGGTGGTTTCAAGGCCCAGGGTCACCGGGCCGGCCGGCAAAAGCCGCACGTGATCCAGCGTCGTGGCCGGGCCGACGCGCAGGCGCCGGGCGACTTTCACCTGGTCCCCGACCCGCTCAACGATCGCGTCGTAGTGTTGGGCCTCGGTCATGTAGGCGCTCAGCCCGGCGGCGTTGGCCGGCACGTCAACGGTCACTTGCACCGTCGAGAAAAAGGCGCGTTGGCGCATGAACAAGGCGGTCGGGCTGACCTGGGTCTCCTCAAGCGCGGCCTGGTTGGGCCGCATCGCCAGCACGGACTGATCGAAGCAGTAGCGGTCGTTGTCCGGTTCGCGCAGGGTCACCCACTCGCGGCCGATGGTCGTGTTGTGGAAGCTCAGCGGCACCAGCGGCGAGTGCTGCTGCACGTTTTCCAGCCCCGGGGCCGTCATGGTCGCCCGGGTGGTACCGTGGTCGCCGGCGGTGAACCAGCCGTCTTGGTCGAAGGTGACCGGCGTCAGGTAGGTTTCACGCCCCATCGTGTGCTGTTGAATCCAGCGGTCCAGCTGGCGAAAGGCCAGGTGAATCAGGAACCAGTGGCCGTGGCCGTCGTCGACCAGGTCGGCGTGGCCGGTGCCTTGAATCTGGTAGCCGCCGAGGTTGCGGTTGGTCAACACCGGATTGTGGGCGTAGTTAACGAATGGGCCGAACGGTGCGTCGCCTCGGGCGTAGACCATCATGTGGCCGTACTCGGTGCCGCCTTCGCTGGCCAGCAGGTAGTAGTACCCATCAACCTTGTACAGGTGCGGCCCTTCCAGGTAGCGGCCGCCGGCACCGGTCCAGATCACCTTGGACGGCGTGAGCTTCTTGCCGGTTGCGATGTCGATTTCGCACTGGGTGATGCCGTGGTTACCTTCGTCGTCGTCGCCGTTGCTCATGAAGTAGGCCTTGTCGCCTTCAAAATACAGGGACGGGTCGATGCCGCCTTGCTCGACTGGGATCGGGTCGGACCACTCGCCGTGAATGTCGTCGGTGTAGACGTAGAAGTTGCCGTTGTGATCGACGTTGGTGGTGACCATGTAAAAGCGCCCGGCGTGGTAGCGCAACGTCGGGGCGTAGATGCCACCGCTGGTGTTGGAGCCACCAAGCGGCAGCTGGCTCGGCCGCGTCAGGACGTGGCCGATCTGCGTCCAGTTCACCAGGTCGTGGCTTTCAAACAGCGGCACCCCGGGAAAGTAGTTGAACGAGCTGTTCACCAAGTAGTAGGTGTCGCCGACGCGAATGGCACTCGGATCCGGGTAAAAGCCCGGCACAACAGGATTTTGATATGTCATCATGGCCTCCTAAAGGTTCGTTCGTATAGCTTACGAACAAGATTCAGGTTCATCATAGCGTATTTTGCGGCGAACGCAAGCGCATTCATTTTTAAGCGGCGACACAAAAAACGCGCCCCTTATTGAAGGAACGCGCGAAAAATATTGTGGCACCGGTGTTGACCCGCGTCAGCCGTTTTGACGCGGCGGCCGACCAGCAGCCAGCCGCGCCGGCTCGCCTCAGGTTGGTGCTCCCACCCGGCCTACCCCTGATGCGCGGCGCGGTAGGCGCGAGGCGTCTGGTGGCAGCGGCGCAAGAAGAGCTTGTTGAAGTAGGAGATGTTGTTGAAGCCGCACTGCCCGGCGATTTCCCCCACCGCAAGCGACGTGTCGCGCAGCCGGGCTTGGGCCTGCTCGATGCGCTGGTCATTGAGGTAATCCGTCACGGTCGCCTTGGTCGCCGCCTTGAAAATTCGGCACAGGTGGCTTTTGGACAGGCTGAATTCGTCGGCCAGCCCCGCCAAGGTCAAGGGCTCGGCGTAATGGGTGCGAATGGTCGCCATCACGGCCTTGGCCAGGTCGACATGGGCGCTTGGCACCGAAGCGGCCGGGGTCACGCCCAGCCGCGCCGCCCAAAGCGCCGCCCAAACCAGGTAGAGCTGCGCCTTCACGCTCAGCTCAAAGCCCGGCTGCTCCGCCGTGCCGCTGACGCGAATCGCGTCGAGGGCCCGGCGCAGCGCCCGGTAGGCGGCATCGGCCGGCGCAAACCTGACGGGCAGCGTCACTCGGTGCTGCAGCACCGGGTCCAAGTAACGCTGCTGCACCGCATCCGGCGCCGCCGAGCGGATGAACACCGGGTCAAAGACGATGGCGTAAAACCCAAAGGGGGTGCCGACCGGCGCGGTAATCGCATGGAGCTGATCGGGCAACAGCAGCGCGATGTCGCCCAGGCCAAGCGCCACCGTCCGGCCGTCGACGTGCAGCGCCGCTTCCCCTTCCATCACCACCAGCAGCTCGCATTCCGGGTGCCAGTGGGCCGGCACCCGCTCGCTGCGCAGCGCATCGGTGGTGAATTCATGCACCCGCAGCGGAAACAGCGCGGTGCCGTGGGGTTCTTGTTCGCGTAACGTCAGATTGGGCATGGCAGCCTCCTTGTCAATATCGTGTTAGAAGTGGTCAATTTCATTCAAGTCACGGCCGGCTTCAGGCCTTATATTAGCATTATAAGCGATTTCACGAAATCATCAACGTGTTAATACGGAGGCAAACCATGCAATACACCAATGATAACGGGGCCCTTGTGATCGGCCACCAAAACGAAACGCTGCGCTTGGAGGCCTGGGGCCAAGACGCCTTGCGCGTTCGCGTCACCGAGTACCCGACCTTTACGGCCAACGACTGGGCCCTAAGCGAGCCGGTGCCGGCTGCCCAGCGCCAGGCCGCCATCACGATTAACGATGAGGCCGGCACCGCCGCGATTACCAACGGCCGGCTGCAGGCGACGGTCAACGCGGCCGGGGTCCTGAGTTTTTTCCGGGACGGCAAGCTGATTTTGCGCGAGTACTACCGCTCGTACTTCGGCACCGAAAGCGACGAGTCGCGCTGCCTGAAGATCATCGCCCGTGACTGGAAGCCGATTGTCGGCGGCGACTACGGGCTGACCTTGCGCTTTGATTCCAACGACGGCGAGAAGATTTTTGGCATGGGCCAGTACCAGCAAAAATACCTCGACCTCAAAGGCTGCACCCTGGAGCTTGCCCAGCGCAACTCCCAGGTCACCGTGCCTTTCGCCGTGTCGAGCCTGGGCTACGGCTTCTTGTGGAACCACCCCGGCGTCGGTTCCGTCACCTTCGGCAAGAACATGACCGAGTGGCATGCGGCTGCGACCAAGCAGCTGGACTACTGGCTGACCGTCGCCGATGACCCGGCCCACATCGTCGAGAACTACACGGCCGTGACCGGCCGGGCCCCGGCCGTGCCGGACAAGCTGCTCGGGCTGTGGCAATCGAAGCTGCGCTACCGCACCCAAGACGAGGTGCTGGAGGTCGCCCGCAAGTACCGGAAGCTCGGCATTCCGCTGGACATCATCGTCATCGACTTCTTTCACTGGACCCGCCAAGGCGACTGGCACTTCGACCGCGACTACTGGCCGGATCCCAAGGCGATGTGCGACGAACTGCACGCGATGGGCACCAAGGTCGTCGTCTCCGTTTGGCCATCCGTCGACCGCAAGTCCGAAAACTTCGGCGAGATGTACGACAAGGGCTACCTGATTCGCACCGAACGCGGCTCGATTCAGACCTACGACTTCCAAGGCGACTGCCTGGAGATCGACTGCACCAACCCGGCGGCTCGCAAGTTCATCTGGGAGAAGTGCAAGGCCAACTACTACGATTTTGGCATCGACGCCTTTTGGCTGGACAACGCCGAGCCCGACTACGCGGTCTACGACTACGACAACTACCGCTACTACCTCGGCCCGGCGCTTGAGGTCACCAACATCTACCCGCAGCTGTACGTCCGTGCCTTCGAAGACGGCATCGAGGCCGAGCGGCCGGGTCAGCCGCGCCTGCACCTGGTGCGGTCCGGCTGGGCCGGCAGCCAAAAGTATTCAACGTTGATCTGGTCCGGCGACGTGCCGAGCACCTTCGCCGCGCTTGAGGACCAGGTGGCCGCAGGGCTGAACATGGGCCTGGCCGGCATTCCCTGGTGGACCACCGACATCGGCGGCTTCATGACCGACGACGTCAAGGATCCGAGCTTCAAGGAGCTGCTGTTGCGCTGGTTCGAGTTCGCCGTTTACACCCCGTTCGTGCGGATGCACGGCGACCGCGGTCCCCACGACATTCCGGCTTTGTCCGACTCCGATCACGGCGGCGGCAGCCTTTACACCGGGCATCCCAACGAACTGTGGAGCTACGGCGACGACGCCTTTGCGATCATGAAGGACCAGCTGAAGATCCGCGACGGCCTCAAGCCTTACGTCGCCGACCTGTTCAAGCAGGCCTCGGCAAGTGGTGCCCCGCTGTTGCGGACGATGTTCTACGAGTTCCCGGACGACCCGAAGGCCTGGGAGCTGCAGGACCAGTACATGTTCGGGGCCGACTACCTGGTCGCCCCGGTGCTGCATGCTGGCGTTCGCAACCGCAGCGTCTACCTGCCGGCCGGCTCGTGGCAAAACGTCGACGACGGCCAGACCTACGCCGGCGGCCAAACCGTCACGGCGGCCGCCCCGCTCGAACGCATTCCGGTGTTCAAGCGCCTGTAACCCGCCGATTAACGTCCGACTCGCCCCTTCGCCCCCTCGCGAAGGGGTTTTGGCGTGACCGAAATCTTCTATATAAATAGCCACATTGTGTCTAGCCGCCGCTTGCCCCTGTTATCGCCGGCGTGAATCAAGTAGAATGAAGTTATACAACCGCTGGCGGCCGCATCGGTCGCCGCTTGGGGAAAGCGGGTCGTCACGTGAGCGAAGCCACATGGGTCACCTTGAGTTTTGGGTTCAGCACGGTCACCAACCTGGTGGTGCTGTTCGGTATTTTATCTTTCATCTACTGGATTTGGGACAACAAGACCCCGCTGGTCGCCAAGTACCACGACCTGCTGGAGATCCTGCTGGCCGCGGCCTACACCGGTTACGCGCTGGTGCTGGCGGCCTTGAACAGCCACTTCACCACGCCGCTGCTCGGGCTGCACTGGACCGGGCTGAACCTGCTGGTGGTCGCGATTTTCATCTTCGATCTGCTGTTGGCCAACCGCTGGCAGTTCGTCATCGGGGTGCTGGAGACGCTGGGCTACACCTGGTTCATGGGCGGCCGGCCGACGCCGGCGTTCTGGCGCTGCTCGCCGGGCTGATTCTGGTGCAGGGCTTCGCCAGCTTTGGCGGCTACCGCTTCTGGCGCAACCACGCGGTGATGCTAGGCAGCCTGGCGCTGGCCGGGGCCCTGGCGATGGGGCTGATGTGGGTGATCGGCGGCAGCCTGGACTTTGCCGGCTTTTGGTCGCGGCAGATCATCGCCTTTGTGGTGATTGCCGTTGGCGCCTACGAGTACTTCCGGATGCTTCTCGTGAGCCAGCTGCGCGTCGAGTCGCAGATCGAGCTGGACGAGCTGACCGGGCTGAAGAATTTTCGCACCTTCGACCACGACATGCACACCCGCTACGCCGGCTACCGCCAAAACGGCACCGGCCTGACGCTGCTGGAGCTTGATATCGACTGGTTCAAGCGGATCAACGACACCTACGACCACCTCGTCGGCAACGCGGTGCTCAAGGGCGTCGGCCAAGCCACCGCGGCCTTCGCCCAGGCCCTGCCGCAAACCGCCGCGGCCTACCGGCTGGGCGGCGAGGAGTTTTGCATCGCCGTCACCGCCCTGCCCCAAGACGCGGCGCTTGAGGTGGCCCAGGCGCTGAAGGCCAAGCTCGACGCCTTGACCTTCACGGCGGCGGATCACACGTTCTCAATCACGGTGTCCGTCGGCCTCGCCGAGGCGATTCCCGCCGACCTCAACTACCTGGACGTCTACAAGCGCGTCGACCACTTCCTGTACGAGGCCAAACGCGCCGGCCGCAACCGGCTGAACATCGGGGGGCGGATTGTGGCGTGACGCTGCTGCAACACCCGAACAACCCATTCTCACCGCCTGACCGCAACCTGTGGTCAGGCGTTTTTTTTGCTACTGCGCAAAAAAAGCGCAACTGCCGCTTGCCTTAGACCCACTCCAAGGTGCTATGCTAGCGACAACCGGTGTGGTGGGACCGACCGCTGCCGGGCTTGGACCGATCCAAGCGGCATCAAGCCGCGGCGCTGGCGGTGTCAGGTTTCACCGCATCTACCACAACACATTCCATGGAGGCAACACATGAAAGACACCATTTTTATCCAACCCGGTCAAGTCGCCATTGAAGACGTCGCCAAGCCGACGCTTCAGGCGCCGGACGACGTAATCATTCGCGTCGTTCGCGCCTGCGTCTGCGGCTCCGACCTCTGGGGCTTCCGCGGCCAAGACGACGTGGCCGCCCATTCCCAAAACAGCGGCCACGAGGCGATCGGCGTAGTCGAGGCCGTCGGTGACGCCATCACCACGCTGGTGCCAGGCGACTTCGTGATCGCGCCGTTCACCCACGGTTGCGGCCACTGCGCCGCCTGCCGCGCCGGGTTCGAGGGCGGCTGCCTCAGCCACGCCGACAACTTCAGCGACGGCGCCCAAGCCGAGTACATGCGCTACCAGCACGGCGAGTGGTCCCTGATCAAGGTGCCGGGCAAGCCCGAAGACTACAGCGAGGCGATGCTCAAGTCGCTTTTGGCCCTGGCCGACGTGATGGCCACCGGCTACCACGCCGCTCGGGTCGCCCGGGTCCAGGCCGGTGACACCGTGGTGGTCGTCGGCGACGGCGCGGTCGGCCTGTGCGGCGTGATCGCGGCCAAAATGCGCGGTGCCAAGCGCATCATCGCGATGAGCCGCCACGCCGACCGCCAGGCCCTGGCGCAAGAATTCGGCGCCACGGACATCGTCGAAGAACGCGACGACACGGGGGTCGCTCACGTGATGAGCCTGACCCAAGGCGTTGGTGCCGATGCGGTGCTTGAGTGCGTCGGCACCGAGCAGGCCGTCGCCACCGCCGTCAAGTGCGGCCGCCCCGGTGCCACCGTCGGCCGCGTCGGGGTGCCGCACAACCCGAAGATGGACCTGACGCCGCTTTTTTTCCGCAACACCAGCATCGCCGGCGGCCCGGCCTCGGTGACCACCTACGACAAAAAGCTGCTGCTCGACGCCGTGCTGAAGGGTGAGATTCACCCGGGCAAGGTCTTCACCAAGTCCTTCAAGCTGGCTGACATCCAGGCCGCCTACGAGGCGATGGACCGCCGCGAGGCCATCAAGTCCTACCTGATCGTGGGCTAGTCCCGCGAGGCTTTGGGCCACTACCATGCACTGCGCCTGACTGCAATCAACGCGATTGCGGTCAGGCGTTTTTGTTGCGGCAACAAGTTATTTTCAAAATAACTTGCATCGTACGGCCTGGGTGTTAATATTAAAACAACAGGTCCAAGCAAAGACAAGTGAGGCAGACTACGTGATCGAATTCATCAACATTACCAAGCAATACACTGAAACGGCCGCCCTGCAGGCCGTCAACCTGCGCGTCGACGCACACGAGCTGTTCGTGCTGGTCGGCCCGTCCGGCAGCGGCAAGACGACGCTGCTCAAAACGGTCAACCGACTGGTCGTGCCGACCAGCGGCCAGGTGCTGCTCGACGGCGTTGACGTCGCCGCCGGCAACTTGCAGACGCTGCGCCGCCACATCGGCTACGTGCTGCAATCCAGCGCCTTGTTCCCCAACATGACCGTGATGCAAAACGCGGCGGTGCAGCTGGAGGCGCTGGGTTGGCCCAAGGCGAAGATTCGCCCGCGCCTCGAGCACCTGCTGCGGCTGGTGGATCTAGACCCCAAAACGTACGCCGACCGCCGACCGGCGCAGTTGTCCGGCGGCGAGGCCCAGCGCGTCGGCATCGTTCGCGCCTTGGCGGCCAACCCGACTTTGATGCTGATGGACGAGCCGTTCTCGGCGCTTGACCCGGTGGCCAAGCGCCAGCTGCAGGCCCTGATTTTGCGGTTGCATCAGCAGCTTGACACCACCATCTTGTTCGTCACCCACGACATGCAAGAGGCGCTGCGGCTGGCCGATCGCATGGCCGTTTTGCACAACGGCCAGCTGCAGCAGGTCGGCGAGCCCCACGCGGTCTTGGCGCATCCGGCCAACGCCTTTGTCGCCGACTTCTTCAAGGACGTGATTGCAAGCGAGCGCAACTTGGCCCAGGTGCTGGCGGCCGGCTTCGGGGGCCCGCTTTCAGGTGGCGGTGAGCCCTGGGCCGCTGGCGCCTCGATTTACGATTGGGCGGCGGCGCTGCAGGCTAATCCGGCCCTGGTCGTGCAGGTCGCAGGCTATGAGCTGCGGTCCGGCGACCTGATCGGCTACCTGGCCACCCTATCCAAGGAGGCGGCACATGCTTAACCAAACGCTAGACTACGCCCGCGCCAACGGCCACGAGCTGCTGGTCGCCTTGGGCCAGCACATCGAAGTGGCCGCCATCGCCACGCTGTTGACCATCGTCATCGCGATTCCTTTGGCCATCGCCTTGATGAACCACCGCCGCGCCGGCGAGTTCGTGCTGCAGGTCGCAAGCATCATCCAGACCATCCCCAGCCTCGCGATCCTCGGGCTCCTGATTCCCTTCGTCGGCATCGGCACGGTGCCGGCGATCATCGCGCTGGTGCTGTATGCGATCATGCCGGTGTTCCAAAATACATACGCCGGGCTGACCAACATCGACCCGCTGTTGATTGAGGCCGCCGACGCAATGGGGGTCTCTCGCCGCTACAAGCTGCTGCGGGTCCAGTTGCCGCTGGCCGCCCCGATGATCATCTCCGGCATCCGCATCGGGGTGGTGATGATCATCGGCACCGCGACGCTGGCCGCCTTGATCGGCGGCGGCGGTCTTGGGACCTATATCCTGCTAGGGATTCAAAGCAACAACAACGCGGCACTGCTGATCGGCGCGGTGCTGTCGGCGGCCCTGGCCTTGATCGCCAGCGGCCTGATCAAGCTGCTCGCCCGGGTGAAGCTGCGCCACCTGTTGGCCGGCCTGGCGGCGCTAGTGGTGGTCGGCGGCGGCGCTTACGCCACCGTGACCCTCACGGCCCCCAAGACCGAGACCATCACGATCGCCGGCAAAATGGGCGGCGAACCGGAGATTTTGATCAACCTGTACAAGGACCTGATTGAGGCCGACCAGCCCCACCTCAACGTCGTGCTCAAGCGCAATTTCGGCGGCACCAGCTTCTTGTTCAAGGCGCTGAAGGCCAAGCAGATCGACCTCTACCCCGAGTTCACCGGCACCGTGCTGCAGTCCTTGGTTAAATCCCCCAAGGCGATCAGCCACGACCCGGCCCAGGCCTATCAAGACGGCAAGGCGGCGCTTGCGCGGCAGTATCACATGACGCTCATGCCGCCGATGGCCTACCAAAACGGCTACGGCCTGACCGTCACCGCCCAAACCGCCGCCCAGTACCACCTCAAGACCATCGCCGACCTGGCCGCGCATCCCGCACTTCGCGCCGGCTTCGACCCCGATTTTTACCAGCAGGCAGACGGCTACCCCGGCTTGCAAAAGGCCTACCACCTGGCCTTCACCGACGTCAAAACCATGGAGCCGTCGCTGCGCTACCAGGCGCTTGCCCAAGGCGACCTCGACGTCACCGACGCCTACACCACCGACCCGCAGATTCGCAAATACCACCTCGTGTTGCTCAAGGACACCCAGGCCTTTTTCCCGCCGTACCAAGGGTCGCCGCTGATGCTGACCAGCTTCGCCAAGGCGCATCCGCAGGTGGTGCGAAGCCTCAACCGGCTGAAGGGCCGCATCTCGACTCAGGATATGCAGCGGATGAACTACCAGGTCACGGTGCAGCACCGCAAGGCCGCCACCGTCGCGCGGCGCTACCTCAAGACGCACCACTTACTTAAGGAGGACTGACCATGAACTATCTTGTCACCGGTGCCACCGGCCACCTCGGCTCGCGAGTGGTCGAACGCCTCAGCGAACGCGTTGGCGCAACCGCCGTCACCGCCGCCGTCCACACCCCGGCCAAGGCGGCCGGACGATTCGCCCCAGGCGTTCGCGTGGTCGCCTGCGACTACCTGAGCGTCGCCGGCATGACGGCGGCCTTCACCGGCCAGGACGTGGTGATTGTCATTCCCAGCAAGACCTACGACCTCGCGCAGCGCATCCAGGAATTCGAAAACACGATTCAGGCGCTGACCGCCGCTCGGGTCGCGGGGGTCGTGTTCGTCAGCTTTTTTGCCGACCAGGAGCAAAATCCCTTCGTCATGTCGCCGTACTACGCGTATGCGCCAAGGCGCCTGGCGACCAGCGGCCTGACCTACGCCGTGGTCAAAAACGCGCTGTACGCCGACCCCTTGGTGCCGTACCTGCCCGAGCTGATCGAGCGCCAGGCGCTGATCTACCCGGTCGGGGACCAAAAGCTCAGCTTCATCACGCAAGCCGACAGCGCCAACGCGATCGCCGCTTTGGCGACCCAGCCGGCCCTGCGCGACCGGGGCCAAAGCTACCTGCTGAGCCAGTCAACCGCGCTGTCCATGCCGGCTTTGGGCCGCATCATGAGCAAAGTCTCCGGCCGGCCGATCGGGTACGCGCCGGTGTCTAACCGCGAATTCGGCCGCATTTACGCCGCGGAAGGCGACGGGGCAGAGCTTGCCAGCATGTACGCCGCCGGGGCCCTGGGCCTGCTCGCCGGGGTGAGCGCCGATTACCACCGGCTGACCGGCGACGAGCCGGAGGGCATGGCCGCGTTTTTGACCCGCGCATACCGGCCGCAGCCGGTGGGAGGCGACCTGGCATGAAGTACTCGCACAAGCTGAGCGACGCGGTTCACATTCTCGCTTACATCCAGATATACGCCGGCACCGACCTGTCCAGCACCGCAATCGCCAGAAGCGTTGAGGCCAACCCCAGCGCGGTGCGGCAGCTGATGGCCAAGCTGGTCAAGGCCGGCCTGCTCAACAGCCAGCCCGGCAAGGTCGCCCCGACGCTGGCCAAGCCGGCGGCCGCCATCACCCTGCTGGACGTCTACCGCGCCGTCGAAGGGCAACCCGACCTGTTGCACATCGACCCCAAGACCAACCCGCTGTGCCGGGTCGGCGGCAACATCCAAGACACACTGACTAGCCTTTACGCTTCGGTGCAGCGCGACGCCGAGGCCAGCATGGCCACCCACACGCTGGCTGAGATCATCGCCGACCTCCTCAAGCGCGAGGCCGAAAAGAAGCGCCAGTAACAGCACCCGACCGGATTGCGGCCGGGTGCTGTTTGCTTGCTATGGGGCCAATCAAAAAGCGTCCGGCGCAACCGTGGCGTTGCGCCGGACGCGCCGAAGCCACCCAGCGACAGGCGCTCGGCGGCTAAGGCTTTCTGATTGGTGATTGACGCTGGTTGGGCCCCTGTGAGCCGGCACAGGTCGGCTCGCGGTGCCAGCTGGTACAAGCCCCCTGTCAGTTCAGCACCGCAGCTACCTCGCAAGCGAGTAGGCACCGGACTGTGCGGCAGGAAGATGGTGGTCCACACCCTGGTGGTCGGCCCCAATCGGAGGAGGCCGTTGCACGAAAACGTCGGCGTTGTTGCCAGGTACGGCATGGCATGAGTGGGGGTACTGGAGATGCTTATGCTCCGGACCTTCCCCCTAAGCAGTAGAGACACAATCGCTGCGGCCACAGCGATTTCTCTGCCCGTTGACAATCATCTGAAATCAGTGTAAGCCCTGCCAATTCATCCGTCAATTTTAAAGCTCACACGTTCTCCTCAGGCAGATTTCGTTACATTTTGGCCATTGCCGGTTATACTGGCGAAAACGGGAAGGTAGGTGCTTCAATGACAAAAATCCCCCTGCGGTTAACTGCAACGATTACTGGTGGCTACTCCGGTTATTTGCTCACACCTTCATTCGAACCGGTACAACGCCACTGGCTAGCCGTTCGCGTCTCCGCGATTACGCTGGCAGAAGATGCCACGTTTGAACTCTCGGCGGCGCCAGCGTACCTCGCCTTTCAACCCACCACCGCCCCCTTAGGCCTGCTGTGGCGAACCGGAGATCAGCTGCAGATCACCGGTACCCTTGAAATGTGGCGCGGACTCCCAACCGTAGCCGCATTGACTGCCATTCGTCGAATCGTCGACACGGCACGACTAACCACCGGCCAAGCAGTCGCCAACTGGTTAACGTGGGTTCACAAGCCGGCACGGCGACGCATGATTGCCGAACTCATCACGGACTATCAAGCCGGACGGCTGGGCTTCGCCGTTTTTCAGGAACGTGTCGAGGCGTTGGCCCGACCGCTACCGCCCAAAATTCGCCTTCAGCTCGCCCATGTTCAGCAGGCCCAAATCGCCTTGATGCGCCAGGTCTACGCCGAACTCGACGCCTTGGCGCCGGAACACTTGGTGATCGCCGAGCCGACCCAACTAAGGCTGCTTCAAGCGGCGCCGCCGGACGAGCGGCCGGTCTACCCCGTCGACTTTGCCAGGCTGGCCGACCCAGCCTACCAGGCGGCGCTGCTGGCGACCATCACCCCGGCCGCTGACGCCAATCCCGGGCTGCCGCTGGATCCGCCAAGCCCCGCACCGTCGCCGCTCACGCCTTACCGCATCCAGCTTCACGCCAGCCTGGCGCAGACCCGGCCGCGGCCGCAGCGCCAGCGGCTTGAGGTCACGGTTGACCGCGCGACCAGCGCTTGGGTGCTCGATGACCGCGACCGCCCCCACGCCCAAGACGGCCTGTTAGTGACGGTCGCGGCCGCAACCGCCGTGGAAAAAGTCAACGCGCAAGAAGAAACCTTCAGCGGCGACCTGTACCTCAAGCCACACGTGCCGGTGCTTTTGGCCTTCGACGCCGCCTTGGTTCGCCTGCAGCTCAGCCTGGGCTGGCAAGGCAGCCTGACCGGCCGGCTCCGGCTGGTTCGCGTCATCGCGGCCAAGCGCGTCGCTGCGCTGCGCCAGGCCCGGGCGGTGGCGGTGGCCAAAATCACCGCGCTGACCCGGCGGCAGGCCAAACAAGCCGCGGCAGCCACCGCTCGCCTCGCGTCCTCGCACCAGGCGGTCAAGGCAACCGCCGACCGGGCGGCCGCGTCAACCAACGACCAGGTGACCGCGTCAACCGCGAACCATTCGGTGACCCGGGCGGCCACGTCAGCTACCGACCAGGTACCGGCCCGGACCGCCGCCCTCCAAGCCCCGCTCACGACGCTGGGCAAGCGGCTGCAGGCCGGCCGCCTGACCTTCACCGCCTACCAGGCCCAGGTCGCGACGCTGCTGGGCGAGAACGCCAAGCTGGCCGAAGCGCGTCAGGCCGCGTGGAACCGCTACGTCACCAGCCGCGAGGCGCTGACGCGGCCGGTCTACCTGCTGGCCGGCGTCTCCGCTCATCAGTTCATAGCCGGCGGCGCGATGATGCGCCAGCTGGCCATCGACCCCGCCAGGCTGGGCCAGACGAGCTACCGCCACCGGCTGTTTGCGCAGTGGCAGGCCAACGCGCAACACGCGGTGTGGTGAGCGGCCGGTGGAACCGGTCGTCTCGCCACCAGCCGCAGGACCCGCACCGGCGCCAACCAACTTCGTCGCTCGAGCGGTCCGGCGCCACCGTTTCCGCCGGGTCACAAAACACCCCGCATTCCAGCGACTGGAATGCGGGGTGTTGGCTTGTCTGAATTACTTGGTGAAGCGGTTTTCGAACAGCGGGGAAACCGGCTTGTTCTCCTGGATACGGGTGATCGCACGACCCATCAGGGGGCCGACGGAGACGATGACCAGCTTGTCCATCTTTTTCTCTTCCGGCAGGTTGATCGAATCCGTCACCACGACCTGCGAGATCACGGAGTTTTCGAGGCGTTCGACGGCCGGACCGGAGAAAATCGCGTGGGTCGCGGCGACCAGCACCTCGGTGGCACCGGCGTTCTTCAGCGCCTGGGCGGCCAGGGTGATGGTGCCGGCGGTGTCGATCATGTCGTCGATGATGATGCAGCGCTTGCCGTCAACCTTCCCGACGATGTTCATGACCTCGGCGACGTTCGGCCGCGGCCGGCGCTTGTCGATGATGGCAATCGGCGCCTTGAGGAACTCCGCCAGCTTGCGGGCCCGGGTCACGCCGCCGTGGTCAGGGGAAACCACCACGGTATCGGCGTTGGCGTAGCCGTTGCGGATGAAGTAATCCGCCAGAAGCGGCGCCCCCATCAAGTGGTCGACCGGAATGTCGAAGAAGCCTTGAATCTGGGCGGCGTGCAGGTCCAGCGCCAGGACGCGGTCGGCACCGGCGCGTTCGAGCATGTTGGCGACCAGCTTGGCCGTGATCGGTTCGCGCGACCGCGCCTTGCGATCCTGACGGGCGTAACCGTAGTAAGGCATGACCACGCTGATGGTGTGGGCGGAGGCCCGGCGCAGCGCGTCGATCATGATCAACAGCTCCATCAGGTTGTCGTTGACCGGGGCTGAGGTGGACTGGATCAGGTAGATATCGTCCCCACGGATACTTTCTTCGATGTTGATCTGAATTTCGCCGTCGCTGAACCGGTTCACGGATGACTTCCCGAGTTCAACGCCAACTTCGGCCGCAATTTTTTCAGCCAGCGGCTTGTTCGAGTTCAAGGCAAAAATCTTCAACTTTGGGTCAGAGTAAGGCATGGTTTCCTCCATGATGTTTTGAATGAGTGCCATCAAAATGGCCGCAAATCCCCAGGCGGCCGCGGCGGCCAGTCGGATTCTGGGCATTGATACCTTGATTATAACAGAGATTACGCCTTTTGCGGGTTTTTCCCGCAGGCTGCGTGAAAAACCACCGCTGTGTCACCACCGCGCGGCAAACTGTGTTCGCCAGGCCATGGCGTGACGTACCCGGTGGCCGCGGGTTGGGTGATTTTCAGAAAATATTTTAGACGACGGCCGCCGGCGGGTAACTCCAGGCATCGCAGCCCCATGGCCGCCACTTTGATCCGGTGTCGCCGAGCTGGAGCTTAGGGCCAAGCCCGGCCCCCGACTGCCACGGCTAGGCTACCCGTCCCGCTAACTGCGCGGCCATCCGCTCTGGTTTCGTCGAGCTCCGCCGAGCAACGCCGGAACGATTAGCTCGGGTCGGCCACCGGGCCAAGCCCGGGCCCAATGCCCAACCCCACGCTACTCGTCCGGCTAAACCCGCCTGGCTCCGCTCTGGGTCTCGTCGAGCTCCGCCAGGCAACGCGGAAGCGCATAGCTACGCCGCGTCACTTGAGGCCAAGCCCGGGCCTCAAGTGCCACGCCTAGGCTATGCGTTCCGCTAAACCCGCCTGGCTCCGCTCTGGGTCCAAAAAGGCCGCGGTTCCCCGCGGCCAGTCTTGTCACTTATTCCATTCGGCGTCGTCGGCCAGGGCTGTGCGGGACCAGAAGTCTTCCTTGTTGACCTGCCGGGCCCGGGCGATGCCCATCGCGTGGAACGGCACGTCGTCGGTGATGGTCGAGCCGGCGGCCACGAAGCTGTGGTCGGCCAAGGCGACCGGGGCGATGATGTTCGAGTTGCTGCCGACGAAGCTGTGGTCGCCGACGGTGGTGTGCCACTTCTTGACGCCGTCGTAGTTGACGAAGACCACGCCGCAGCCGACGTTGATGTCGGAGCCAAGCGTCGCATCCCCGACGTAGGTCAGGTGGCCGACCTTGGTGCGAGGGCCGATCGTCGCCTTTTTGATTTCGACAAAATTGCCCAGATGCGCGTCTTCACCGATGTCCGACTGCGGCCGCAGGTGGGAGTTCGGGCCGATGTCTGAGCCCTTGTGCATCACCGATTCCTCGATGGTCGAGCTGGTGACGGTGACGCCGTCTTCAATGGTCGAGTCGACGATCTTGGAGTGGGACCCAATCACGCAGTCCTCGCCGATCACGGTGTGGCCGATCAACTGGACGCCGGGCTCGACGGTGGTGTCGGCGCCGATCACGACGTCGGCGTCGATGTAGGCCGTCGCCGGGTCGATCAGCTTCACGCCGTTTTGCATGTGGCGGCGGTTGATTCGCGCCTGCATCACACGGGTCGCCTCGGCCAGCGCGACGCGGTCGTTGACGCCGATGGACTCGCTGAAGTCGGGCATCTTGTAGGCCGCAATCACGGCGCCTTCGCGCTTGAGAATTTCGATCACGTCGGTCAGGTAGTACTCGCCCTGGGCGTTGTCGTTTTTCATCTGGTGCAAGGCCTCGAACAGGCGCTTATTGTCGAAGCAGAAAACGCCGGTGTTAATCTCTGTGACCTGCGCCTCTTCGTGCGTCGCGTCCTTTTGCTCCACGATGCGCTGCACGGTGCCCAAGTCGTTGCGAATGATGCGGCCGTAGCCGGTCGGATCCGGCGCCTGCGCCGTCAAGATCGTCGCCGCGGCCCCCTTGTCCTGGTGGTAGGCGAAGAGCTTCTCAAAGGTCTCGGCCGTCAACAGCGGCGTGTCGCCGGACACAATCAGGGTCACCCCGTCCTTGCCGCCGAGCATCGGCTCCGCCTGAAGCGCCGCGTGGCCGGTACCTAGCTGCTTCTCCTGCAGCGCGTACTGGCTGCGGTTGCCCAGGCTGGCCCGCACCGCGTCGGCGTCGTGGCCGATCACGGTGACGACCTCCGTCGGGTGCATTTTCTCGACTTCGGTCAGCACGTGGTCCACCATGGTCTTGCCGCACAGGGTCTGCAGCACCTTGTGAACCTTCGACTTCATCCGCGTCCCCTTGCCCGCGGCCAGAATGATCGTGTATTTTTCTGCCATAATCTGCTCCTTTGGTTTGCTTACCTGAACACTATAAGGCGGATTCGCCGAACTTGCAATTCACCGTACCATTAACTTAATTGTAAATAAAAAGGTGCGTTCCCCGCACCTTTTTGCGCTTATACCGTTTGCCGCTTCGCCAGGTCGGCGAAATGCGCCGCGTTTTGGGCCAAGTAGTTGCCGGCCACCGCGTGAAGCGTGTTGGCCTTGGTGTCGACCTCGTCGACGCGAATCAGGCTGGTGTAATCGGTCACCATGCGGTCGCCCGAGAAGTTGCCCTCGGCGAACACGGAGATGCCGACCAAGTTGGCGTCGAACTCCGCGATCAGGCTGCGCATCCCGTTGACGGTGCCGCCGCCCTTCATGAAGTCGTCGACGATCAGGACCCGCGACCCGGCCGGGAGGCTGCGCTTGCTCAGCTCCATTTTCTCAATGCGAGCGGAGCTGGCCGACACGTAGTTCACGCTGACGGTCGAGCCCTCGGTGATCTTGGAGTCGCGCCGCACGATCACGAACGGCACGTTCAGGTACTGGCTGACGCTTTGGGCGATCGGAATGCCCTTGGTCGCGACGGTCATCACGGCGTCGACATGCGCCCCCAGGTACTGGGTGGCGATCAGGCGGCCAATCTGGCGCAGTACATCCGGGGTCCCGAGCAGGTCGGACAGGTACACGTAACCGCCGGGCAAAAGGCGATCGGTTTCGCAAAGCCGCGTCGCCATGTCCGTGATGAAGCCCGTCGCCTCGTGCTCGCCGATGGTCGGGATGAACCGCACCCCGCCGGCCGCACCAGGCACCGTCTCAAGGATGCCGGTTTCGCGCTGGGCGAAGGTGTGGCGAACGATCGCCAGGTCCTCTGAGATCGAGGACTTGGCCGAGTCGTAGCGTTTTGAGAAAAAGGTCAGCGGCACCAGCGTGTGGGGCCGCTCCATCAGGTAGCGTGTCATGTCGATCAGGCGGTTACTGCGCCGAACTTTCATAGTGTTATCTCCCAACTCCGAATATTTGGATTATCGTGCTAACTATTGCACCAATCTTCAACATTATACGGGATTGTTCCGTGAATTTCGAGATATTTCGGCCAATTTCTCGCAATTGTTCGCAACTATCCGGTAAAACCCGGATTTTGCCCCGCGGCTCGTTCCGCTTTCGCCGGTATCCAGACAGAATATGTCCAGCCGCCGCGGGGTCGCCCGGTCGCCTGCGCAACAAAAAAGGCCGTCGCCGGCCTTTTCACTCACGCGCCCAGTCCTCAGTACGGGTTGTCCGTCGCCTGCAGCGGCTGGTAGTCGCCGTACTCCACCTGAATCGTCACATGCGCGATGTCGAAGGTGTGGCGCAGCTTGTGCCCCAGCTGCTCGAGGAACTGGTCGTTGTTGCAAGACGTCGTGCGGGTGACATGCACCGTCAGCGCGACATCGGTGGTGCTCAGGGCCCAGACGTGCAGGTCGTGGCAGCCGACCACCGTCGGGAAGCCGTCGATCAGCGCGTGAACCTTGGCCAAGTCGATGGCCTTAGGGACCGCCGCCATCGCCAGGTTGACCGCGTCCTTGAGCAGCCCCCAGGTACTGACCAGGACCACCAGCGCGACCAGAATCGACACCAGCGGATCAAGCCAGGTCCAGCCCGTCAGCAGGTACAACCCGCCGGCGATGACCACGCCCAAGGAGACCCCAGCGTCGGCCGCCATATGCAAAAAGGCGCCGCGAATGTTCAAGTCATGCGACTGCCCGGCGTGAAACATCAGGGCGGTCACCCCGTTGACCAGGATACCGACGCCGGCCACCGCCATCACGATGCCGCCTTGAATCGGCTCGGCGTGAGCGAAGCGGCCGGCCGCCTCGACGATGATCGCGCCCATCGCGACCAGCAGGAAAACCGCGTTGATCAGGGCCGCCAGAATCGAGGAGCTCTTGTAGCCATAGGTTCGCTTGAGCGTCGGCTGCCGGCAAGACAGCCAGTCGGCGAACCACGCGATGCCCAGCCCCAGCACGTCGCTCAGGTTGTGCATCGCATCGGCCACCAGCGCGATCGACCCGACGGCCACCCCGAAGGCCACCTCCGCCACGATGTAGCCGGCGTTGAGCACGATGCCCCACCGAAAGGCCTGACTTGGTTGATGCTTCATTGCGACTCCTCCTTCGCCGGTGCGGTGGCGGTGGTCTTGCCGGTCTCCCCAGACCGGCGCCGGCGGTTCAAAAACCGCGGCGCGACCACCCAGTATTCCGCCCCTTGTATTCACCCCTCATTGTGCCGGGCATCACAAGGAAAGTCAACCGCCCCCCCGGTTTGCCGTCGACCCTCGGCCCAACACCGTCACTCCGGGTCACCGTCGCCAAACCCCACCGCCAGCCGGAAGCCGGCAGGAGGCGGCAGCGGCCGGCCACCGGCGAGGCGCAGCGGCCACCGCACCCGCCCCGCCACGGACGCGCAGCGCCTCATTCGGCCGCCGCGTGACCCAGCGCCAACAGCCGCCGCAAGAGCGCCGGGTCGGTGGCAAACAGGCCCAACCCCAGCCGACCGCGCTTCATCAGAATGTTGGCGACGTTTCGCACAATCGCCTGCTTGGCCGCCGCGTCGTCCGGCAGGTCGGCCCGACGGCGAAAGGCCGTCTGGTCCTCGAAGCGCGACGGGTCGACCACGACCCGGTCGCCGATTGCGTCGTAGCCGAAGCTCGGCCCTAGGATCACGCCGGCGTAATTGAGGTCAAAGCCCTGAATGGTGTACACCGACCCGACCTCGTGCAGCGTCTCCGGCCGGCTGGCCCAGGGCCGGTCGGTGAAGTTGATGTGGTCCCAAGGCAGCCGCAGCGTTCCGGCCTGCACGAACCAGTCCTTGGCGCCAAAGACCCGGAAGGGAAAATCGGTGGTCGCAAGCAGCCGCGACAGCCCCACCCGCCGGTCCTGCGCCGCAATCCAGTCGGCCAGCGGCTGCCCGTCGGTGAACACCCGCACCCCGCGGCTCGGCAGCGGCCGCAGCTCGCCTCGGTTGAACGCGTTGATCCAGGCGCTGACGCCGGGCGTTTGCACCCGCAGCTGCCCGGCCAGGTGCTGGTGAACCACCGCGTGGCCGGCCAACGCCCGGTCCAGCGTCGCCTTGGTCCAGCGCGACTTGAGCTTGACCACCTGGCCAAAATCGACCACTAGCACGACCACGGCGGCGACGCCCAAAAGCGCCGTCACCTGGTCGCCCCCGCGGAAGTTGTTGAAGGGGTCGGGCTGGCTCAGCAACAGCTGGGCTTCGTCGACGAACACGACGTCGAGCCGCTCACCCTTTTTGGCCAGCCGGTTGAGCAGCGGCGTGGGTTTTTGAAAGTCGGCCTTGTGCAGCAGCGGATCTTGGGCGGCCAGTTCCCAGTAGACCTTGAGCATCTCGTTGTGGTTGACTACCAGCTTGTTGTGCATCCCGAACCACGCGTCGCCACGCCGCCGGGCCCGGTGCTGCAAGGCGGCAAAAACGGCGGCCAGCACCGCGCTTTTGCCCGACCCGGCATCGCCTTCCAGCACAAACACCGCGGCCTGCTCAGCGCCGCGATGCGTCGCGATGAAGTCCAACAGCGCCGCCTGAACGGCTTTTTGGGCCGGCGTCAGGCTCGCCGCGGCCGGCAGCTGAAAGGTTGATGCGCTGAGATCCATGGTAAGACTCCTTTCTGCCGAACGCGGCGGCCTCGCTGTGTGAGACCGCTGGCAGGGCGGTGCTCAATCCAAAAAGGCGCCTGCCACACAGTGCAAAGCGGCCAAGCCCCCTTCCACTGTCTGACAAGCGCCCAGGTTCGCCGTCGCCGGTAACGTTAATCGATGGCGCCTTGACGCCGCTTGGCCACCGCCTTGACCCAATCCGTCGGCAGCACGGTGATGACCAGATCGATCAGAAAAAGGAGCTGTTGAATCAACGACCCGTTGCCTCGACTGCTAACGATAAGCGTCGCGGCGAACCACACCCAAAACAGCCAGCCGAAAAGCCCGGTGTCGCGGTAGCGCCGCTCGTGCAGGGCCAGCACCGGAATGATGCAGGCCACCGCCAGCAACGCGAAGGCGACAACCACCACGCCGACAACGGTTCCTAGGATGAGGGAACCCCCGCCTCCAGGGGTCCCCGTCCGCATCAGGAGCAACGGTAGGCCGTTGACGAGCCCTCAAACACCAGGAACCCGAGGACCAGCCAAAGTGTGGTCAGCCAGTAGGTCAGTCGGGTACTGCGGCCGCCAAAGTCGAGCCCATGTTCGAACAGTTCACGCGGTTGCCTCAAGAAGAACATCGCGATCATCCCCTCACATTGCATATCCGTTAGATACTTCCAGCGATAATTGTACGCCCTCCCAGGCGATTCACAAGCGTATCGGGCAACGTCGGTTCGTCTCAGCGTTTTCATTGCATCCATCCCGAAGTAATCATGCGCCTAAGGTCCAAGCAAGGCGGCTTCTCGCATTCGCCATCCCGCCGACCGCGGCCAGCCCATCAAAAAACCGCCGCCCGCTGCCGGCACGGCGGTTGGGCTCACCCCAACGGGCGAACCAGGTAGACCTCGTGGCAAAAACCCTTCATGCTGTTGTACACCCGGGCGGCGCGGCTTTGTTGCTCGCACAAGGCGAACACCGTGGGGCCGGAGCCGGACATCTGCGCGACCGTCGCGCCGTACTTCAAGAAGCGGTGCTTGAGCTCGGTGATCTCCGGGTGGCGGCTGGCGGTCAGCTGCTCGAGGCTGTTGCACATGCCGCTGGCCATCTGGGCGAAGTCGCGCCGCGCGATGCCCTCAAGCACCATGCCGGTGTCAGGCCGCGGCAGTGGCTGCGAGTAATCGATTGCGTTCAGGATGCTCGGCGTCGACACCGACACCTTGGGCTTGGCCAGCACCACCCAGCAGTTGGGCAGTGGTCCCAGCGGCTGGACGACCTCGCCGCGCCCTCGCACCAGCGCGGTTTGCGAGTAGACGCAAAACGGCACGTCGGAGTCGACGGTCAGGCCGATCGCCGCCAGCTTGGCCTTGCTGTAACCCAGGTGCCACAGGTCATTGAGCCCCCGCAGCACCGCCGCGGCGTCGGAGGAGCCGCCGCCCAGCCCCGCGGCCACCGGGATGTGTTTTTCGATGTGAATCTTGGCGCCGGCCGTCACCCCGGCCGCCTTGGCCAGCGCCTTGGCCGCCTGGTAGGCCAGGTTGCGCGGGTCCTCGGGCAAAAACCCGCTGTCCGTGGTCACCTGCAGGGCCGTGGCCGGCTGGATGTGGACGTAATCGGCCAGGTCAACCGCGGTCATGACCATCCGCCACTCGTGTTCGCCGTCTTGGTGGCGGTACAGCGCGTCTAAGCTGAGGTTGATCTTGGCTGGCGCCTTTTGGACGATTTCCATAACTACCACCAGTCTCTTTTTTCTTTACATTATACGGGTTTTTGGCCGAAAATACACGCCTCGCCGCAACCAAAAAACGCCCACCGCATGCGGCAGGCGTCCGTGTCAGCTATTCGAATGGCAGGGTCTGATGGGTCTCGGCCGCCTCAAAAATCACCGTGATCAGGCGCAGCACCCGCAGCACCTCGGCGTTTTGCACGATGCGCTCGCTCTTTCCGTTGAGCACCTCCGCGACGTTTTCGTAGAAGCTCGGCTCAAGCGGCACCCCGGCCGGGAGCGGTTCGCGGCGAATCGCGGCCTCGGTCGGCGGCGCCATGGTCTTGGTCAGCCCGACGCCGGCCTGAATCGGCTCCGGGGCCGAGGTGTCGATGCCGGTGGCGACGACCACCTCACCGCTCAGGTCCCAGTCGGTGATCTGCGCCGTGCCTTCCGCCCCTTTGACGTACCAGCGCGGCAGCTTGATGAAGTTGGTTGTGCCGACCTCGACCACCGCGGTGATGCCAGAGGCCCAGGTCAAGGTCGCGGTGAAGCCGTCGTCGCAGTCGTTGCCCAGCACCTGGCTGGTCTCTGCCTGCACCCGCACGATCGGCCCATCCAGCAGGTACAAAAGCTGATCCAGCAGGTGAACGCCCCAGTCGAGGATCATGCCACCGCCGTACTGCTTGTAGTGGCGCCAGTCGCCGGGGATGCCGTTGGCGCCGTGAACGCGCGATTCGATGCGAAAGACCTCGCCGGCCTGTTGCTGCTCAACCAGGGCCGTCACGATGCGAAAATCGGGGTCCCAGCGGCGGTTTTGGTGAACGAAGAACTCGCGGCCGACGCGCTTGGCCACGGCCAGCACGTCCTCAAGCTCCTGTGGCGACATCATCGCCGGCTTCTCGCTCAGCACGTTCTTACCGGCCTCAAGCGCCTGAATGGCCAGCGGCTTGTGGCGGTCGTTCGGCGTTGCGACCAGCACCAAGTCGATGTCTGGATCGGCCAGCAGTGCGTCGTAGCTGTCATACGCCTTGAAGCCGTCTGCGGCGATCGCTTCTTGGCGCTTGGGGTCGATGTCGTAGGCCCCCTTGAGTTCGACGTTGGGTTCGACCGCGATCAGGTTCCGGGCGTGGTGCGAGCCCATGCCACCGTAGCCGACGATACCCATGATGATTTTTTTCACAAGATTACTCCTTTGTGCGTTTTGACTAAATCGTGTCGCCGGTCCACCAGGTCGCCCCTGGCGTCTCTTCAATCAGGCAGGACTTGAGGTTGGCGACGGCGCGGTGCAACCCTTCGTCGACGGACATCAGCGGGTCTTCGTGCTCGATGGAGACCACGTAGTCGTAGCCGTAGAGGCGCAGGGCCGAGATCATGTCGCGCCAGTCCTTGAGCCCGTGGCCGTAGCCGACCGTGCGGAAGGTCCAAGCCCGGGTCTTCAGCGACTCGTAAGGCTGCATATCGGTCAGGCCGTGCATGTTGATGTTGTCTTGATCCAGGTAGGTGTCCTTGGCGTGAAAATGGTGCAGGGCCCCGGCCGCGCCCAGAATCTTGATGGCGGCGACCGGGTCGATGCCCTGCCACCACATGTGACTCGGATCGAGGTTGCAGCCGATGGCCGGGCCGGTGGCGTCGCGCAGCTTCAGCATCGTGTAAGGCGTGTGGCAGAGGAACCCGCCGTGCAGCTCGATGCCGATCTTGATCCCCGCGGCCGTGGCGACATCGTTGATGCCCTGCCAGTAAGGAATCAGGCGCTTCTCCCACTGGAACTCGTAGGAATCGCGGTACTCCGTCGGCCAGGCGATGGTCGGCCAGTTGACCTGGGTGTCGGTTTCGTTGCCGCCGGAGACGCCCGAGAACTCGTTGACCACCGGCACGTTCATCAACTCGGCCAGCCGGATGGTTTTGCGTAACGTCTCGTCGGCCTGCTGCGCGACTTGCGGCAGCGGCGAGATCGGGTTGTTGTGGCAGCTCAAAGCCGAGATGGTCAGCCCATGCGCCTCAACCTTGGCCAGGTACTCGTGGCGCTTGTCGGCGCTGGCCAGCAAGGCGTCCGGGTCCAGGTGTGCGGTGCCGGGGTTGCCGCCGGCGCCGATTTCGATCGCCTGCAGGCCCAGGCTTTGGGCCTTGTCCAGCATGTCGTCGAAGGATAGTGCGTTGAAAACTGGGGTGAAAACGCCTAACTTCATCGTTCAACCTCCTTGATCAGATTATTGAGGTACGTCGCGTTCTTGGCCGCGGCGACCAGCGGCTCGTCTTGGGCGAAGGCCTCCTGCTCGACCACCAGCCACTCGATGCCGTGAGCCTTGGCGAATTCGGTGTACTGCCGCAGCGGCAGGTCGCCGGTGCCCAGCTCGACGCTTTGGCGTTCGCCGTCCAAGGTCGCGAGGTCCTTCATGTGCAGCATCGCGACGCGGTCTTGGTGGGCCTCAAGCCAGGCCAGCACGTCGATGCCGGCGTAGGCCAGCCAGTAGACGTCGACCTCGAACTTCACGTGCGTGGTCGCCTGGTACATGCGATCCAGCAGGTCGACACCCGGGAAGGTCATGAACTCGTGGCCGTGGTTGTGGTAGATCAGCTCGTAGCCCAGACCGTGGGCCTTTTGCCCCGCCTCCTCCAGCAAGGCGAAGGCGCGGTCCCATTCTTCAATCGTGTCAAAGGCCGCCCAAGGCACGATCAGGCGCCGGTTGCCCAGCGGCCGCTCGTAGGCAATCACGGCCTCGAGGTGCTCGACCAGCTGCTCGTAGTTCAGGTGGGAGCCGGCAATCTGCATCCCCGCGTCCTTGACCGTCGCCCGCAGCGCCTCAGCCGGCTGATCGAAGTAGCCGGCGAACTCGACGCCTTGGTAGCCCATTTTGGCCACCTGCTCGATAGTGGTGATCGGTGCCTGCTGCATGGCGGCGCCGATGCTGTAAAGCTGCAATCCGGATTTCATCAGTCCAAGTCCTCCAATGGCTGGTAGTGATCAAACACGCGCGGCCGCGGGTCGTCTGGCGCACACCACCGCACCGCGTTTTGAATCACGCGCTGCACCTCCGGCAGGTAGTAGCTGCGGAAGGTTTCGTGGCCCGGCTGGAAGTAGAAAATTTTGCCGTTGCCGCGGTGGTAGGTCATGCCGCTTCTGAACACCTCGCCGCCCGGGAACCAGGAGATGAAAATCAGGTCGTCCGGCGTCGGCACGTCGAACTGCTCGCCGTACATCTCCTCTTGCGGCAGCTCGATGTGGTCGGGAATGCCGGCGGCAATCGGGTGGCTCGGCTTGACGTTCCAGATCCGCGCGTGGTGGCCGTCTTCGCGCCACTTCAGGTTGCAGGTCGTCCCCATCAGCTTCTTGAAAATCTTGGAGAAGTGCCCGGAGTGCAGCACAATCAGCCCCATACCGGCCATCACGCGATTGTACACGCGGTCGACCGTGGCGTCTTGCACGTCGCCATGCGCCATGTGGCCCCACCACAGCAGGACGTCGGTGTCGTCGAGCACACTTTGCGGCAGGCCGTTGTCCGGCTCGTCCAACGTCGCGGTGCGAACCTGCACATCCGGTGCCTGAAGGAAGCTCGCCAGCTGCTTGTGAATGCCTTCGGGGTAGACGGCCTGCACCGTCGGCTCCGACTTCTCGTGCCGAAATTCGTTCCAGATTGTGACTTTAATCAATGTGTTTTCCTCCAATTCAATTCACGCAAGGGGTAACCGCTGACAAAGCGTTTCGCGCAGGCACCTCGTCACACACGCTTTTCGTCGGGCTACGCCGAACAACACGGGAACGGCTGGCTACACGGCGTCTTCAGCCAAACGCCTGCATCAGGCCGCCAAGGCTAGGGCGTATCTGACAATACAATCCGTCGATAGTTAACCTCAAATGCCACTGACTGTGGATAAAACCACTAGGTAGGGCGGAGGCCCAGATGCCCCACTGCTGGAGGCGGAGGGCCGGGGCGAGCCAGCGTGAAATTCCTGTTAGCCGGCCGCACTTGCCGGCTTACAGGAAGGGCGGGTCTGGAGACCGGAACGGGCTCCAGAGAGCCCCACGCGTTCCGCCGCCCCGACCCGGAGCCGGAAGCAGTGGGGCGTCCGGGCCGCAGCCCGGCTCCGCCCTGGTAAACGCGTTCCACGAGGCAACGCGGAAGCGGCTAGCTACGCCGCGTTCCACGCGCTGATCGTCGGGCTACGCCGGGCAACGCGGAAGCGCATAGCTACGCCGCGTCGCTTGAGGCCAAGCCCGGGCCTCAAACGTCACGGCTAGGCTATACGTTCCGCTAACTGCGCCCGGCTCCGCCCTGGCTAGAACACCACCGGCTGGCCGGTCTTGGCCGACTTGTAGATGGCCTCGAGAATTTGGGTGACCACCAGGGCCTGCTCCGGTTTGACCAGCGGCTCCGTGTCGTTTTCGACCGCCGCGATCCACTGCCGGGCCTCGGTCAAGGCCGGGTCGTCGCCGGCGCCGTCGAAGAAGGCGACGCCGCCGGTGCTCAGGTCGATTTCCTTTTGGTACAAGGTCGAGTGGTCCTCGCCGTTGATGGTCAGGCCGTGGTCCATGTCGGCGCCGCCCTTGTTGCCGCACAGCGTGGTCTTGGCCTCCTTGACGTCCAGGGTGTTCAAGGCCCAGCTGGATTCAAGGAAAATCGTCGCGCCGTTCTTCATCTTGACGAAGCCGAACGCGGAGTCTTCGACCGTGAACTTCTTGGGATCCCACGGGCCCCAAGCGTTGGCGGAGTGCGGGTTGTCGCCGAGCTCGCGGTAGGTCTGGCCGAGCACCATCGCCGGCTCGTAGTTGTTCATCATCCACAGGGTG
The DNA here is from genome assembly GCF_054785075.1 of Lacticaseibacillus suihuaensis. Lineage (NCBI taxonomy): Bacteria > Bacillati > Bacillota > Bacilli > Lactobacillales > Lactobacillaceae > Lacticaseibacillus > Lacticaseibacillus suihuaensis. The sequence goes on from NZ_BAAGBJ010000004.1 coordinate 47,708, forward strand.
AGGTCCAGCGCATGTGTGCCGATGTCGATCAGGGGACCGCCGCCTTGCGCCTCGTGGTCCAGGAAAACACCCCAGGTCGGCACGGCACGGCGCCGCACCGCGTGGGCCTTAGCGAAGTAGATGTCGCCGAGCTGCCCTTCTTCGCAGGCCTCGTGCAGGTACAAGGAGTCCTTGCGGCAGCGGTTCTGGTAGCCGATGGTCAGCTTCTTGCCGGTGCGACGCGCCGCGTCCAGCATCGCCTTGGCCTCGGCTGCGGTTTTGGCCATCGGCTTTTCGCACATCACGTGGCAGCCGGCCTCAAGCGCCGCGATGGTCAGCGGGGCGTGGGCGGCGTTAGGCGTCAGCACGTGAACGACGTCGAGGTCCTCTTTCAACAGCTCGCGGTAGTCGGTGAACACCTTGGCGCCGGGAACGCCGTACTCCGCCGCGGCCTTTTCGGCGCGTTCGGGAATCAGATCACAAAAGGCCACCAGGTCAACGTCCAGTTGGTGCAGGGAAGGCAGGTGCTTACCGTTGGCGATGCCGCCACAGCCGATGATGCCAATTTTTAATGTCAATTCCGTTCATCTCCTCGATTGTTTTAATCGAGTTCATTATAATGTGAAGGTGAAGCGCTTTCCTCCCCGGTGCTTGACGCTATTTTCCCGAAAAATGACCTTTGGAGGCCGCCATGTCCACTTACATCGAAATTCCGCCCTGGCACGAACCCCTGACCTTCCGCGCCTTCCCCGACCTGGGACTGGGCCCGGTCGCGCCGCACCGGCACAAGGAAATCGAGATCATCCAGGCCGTCGCCGGCGCGATTCGCATCGGGGTCGCCGGCCGGGTGGTGCAGCTCAACGCCGGCGATGTTTTCCTGATCGCCAGCGGCCAGCCCCACTACTTCCTGCCGGCGCCCAACTCGCTGCGAAACGTCTACCAGTTCGACCTCGGGGTGTTCGACACCCAGGCGATGCAACGGTCGGTTTCGGACCTCGCGCGGCTATTCACCACTCGCCGCCCCTGCAGCCAGGACTGGCCCAGAGCGACGGTGGCAGCGTTCAACCGGGCGCTCAACGCCTTGTTCGCCGCCGCACAGGACCCGCTGAACCGCCTGGCGGTGCTGGGTCACCTCTACCTTTTGTTAGACCTGTTGGACCAGGCGGTGCCGCCTTGCGCCGCACCGGCCGGCGACGACGGCGCGGCGCTGCGAGCCAAAACCGCGATGCAGCAGCTCAACACGATTTACGACTACATCGATGACCACTACGAATCCGAAATCACGCTGACCGGCATCGCCAGCGTCTTGGGCTTCAACCCGCAGTACTTCGCGCGGTTTTTCAAGAAAAACACCGGCACCACTTTCGGCCGCTTTTTGACCGACTACCGCCTGATGAAGGCCTGCTTTCTGCTGGTCGACTCGGACGACCCAATGCCGATCGTCGCGGCCACCTGCGGCTTCGGCAGCGTCAAGACCTTCCACCACGCCTTCAAGGCCTACATGGGCGTAGCGCCCTTGAGCTACCGCCACCGTATGCACCAGGCGGCCAGCGAGGCGCAACCGTAAGCGACCCGCCAAGCCGGGGCCGCCCCAATGACCACTCGCTGCCACGCCACGCCAAAGAAGCCGACTCCCCGCAATCCGGGAAGCCGGCGTTTTTAGTTTGATGTTAATCCTGCCGGTTGACGATGACACCGTCGATGTGGCGGTGCTTCAGCGCCGGGAAAACGTGCAGGTCGGCCCAGCCGACAATCGAGCCCTGGCAGATCAGCGCAAAGGCCGTGCCGAGGTTGACCGCCCACACGCGGTGCGTGAAGATGGCCGACAGCGCGATCAGAGTCAGGGGAATCAGGTAGGTCCCCCACTGGGCCAGCACCGCACGACCCTTGAAAAACTTGAATCGCACGATCTGCATCATGTCATCGTTAGGGTGAACCATGATGTTGACGCGCTGGTACAGGGACACCGCAATCCCGACCAGGCTGATGCCGGCAAAATCCAGCAGCACCCGGGCCCATAGCGGCAGGCTCTGCACCGGCGTCAGCTGAATCAGCCGCGTTGCCCCCTGCACCAAGTAGGAGAACGGCGTCATGAACACCAGATTGCCTAATACTCGCCGCCACTGCAGTTTGCCGATGATCAAAGCGTTGGTGATGATCACCGCCGCCCCCATCAGCATCATCATGTTCCCCAGCGACATCCCGGTGGCGTGGCTCAGGTTCACCGAGCTGGCCGTCCAAAGCGCCGATCCCAGGTTCAGGCAGACGGTCAGCCCGTTGCCCAGCGCGTTCAGCGTGATCGACAGCAGCAAAAACCCCGCCAGCTGCCAGCCCCGCCAGTCCCTTGTGTCCATCACTTGCATCCTTTCTGGGCGACCGGTCCACACCAGTCGCCTCACACGGGTAGCTTACCACGAAGTCGACGGCGACCCAAGGCCCAATGTCAGCGTTTTCGCAGCGGTGGACCGGACCAATTACGGTCTCGCCGCATCCGGCCGCTGACGGCGGCGCCGCGCATTTTAGCCCACTCTTTCGCCGCGGGAACGATAGGTCTGGCGTGTCGCAGCAATCAAAAACGGCAACCAGCCCAGGGTTGGTTGCCGTTGTGGCGTCTTTAGGCGAGCTTGATGGTCGCCTGCTGCGCGGCCGTCGCCGTCTCGAACGTGACGGTGGCCGGCAGTGCCGGGTGCATGCGGGCATCGGTGTAGGCCAGCTCGGCGTTGGTCACGGTCAAAGCGACCGTGGTGGTGGCCCCGGCCAGCACCTTGACACGGGTGAAGGCGGCCAAGCGCTTCTCCTGCGGCAGCGCCGTGGTGCCGCGCTGCTTCATGAACACGATGACCGGCACGACCGCCGGCTTCTCGTCCGGGTTGGCGACGGTGGCGGTGACGGTCGCCTGGCTGCCGTCGTAGGTGGCGGTGAGCCCGGTGACTGCGGCCGGCGAATAGCTCAGGCCGGTGCCAAACTGTAGGAGCGGCGCTCCGCTTTCGTCGAAGTAGTTGTCGTTTTTGGCGACGTGGCGCTGGTAGTAGTACACCGGCAGTTGCCCGACGTTGTGCGGGTAGCTGATCGGCAGCCGGCCGGTCGGCTCAGCCGCACCGAACAGCAGATCCGCCACCGCCTGGGGGCCGCACTGGCCCGGGTACCAGGCGACCAGCACCGCGTCGGCCAGCTGCATGACCTCACTGATGTCGTAGGGCCGCCCCTGCACCATCACCGCGACAATTGGCTTGCCGGTGGCGTGAAGGGCCCGAAGCAACCGCAGCTGGTCGCCGCCCAGGGTGAGGCTGGCGACGTCCATGTTCTCGCCGGTGTCGGTGTTGGCCTTGACGCCGCCGCTTTCCAAAGCGCCGTTGCTGAGAAACTGCATATCAAAATCGCGGGCGCTGGACCCGCCGAGCGTCAGCACAATCACCGAGGCCTTGGCCGCGGCGGCCAGCGCCTCTTGAATCAAGTGGTCGTCGGGTTCGACGACCCGCACGGCCGACCCCAGTACCGTCGTGACGCTGCCGGCGTAGTCGTTCAGCGCCTGTGGCAGCGTCCGGTAATGCTCGGGCAGTTGCGGTCCGGTGTAGTCGCCCAACCAGTGGTAAATGTTTTGGACGTGCGGGCCGATGGCGGCGATGTTGGCGCCGCGGGTCAGCGGCAGCAGGCCGCGGTTTTGGACCAGCGTCATGCTTTCTTGAGCCAGCACCAGGTTGTTGGCCCTGGCCGTGGTCGCCAAGGACTGGAAGTCGGCCGCCGTGGTTTCGGCCACGTAAGGGTGATCGAACAACCCCAGCGCGAACTTGGTGGCCAAAACCCGGGCGACGGCGGCGTCGAGGTCGGCCAGCACGGTGTCGTCGGCCTCGATTGCCGCCTCAATCTGCGTGTAGACGTCGTCCCACAGGCTCAAGTCGACGCCGGCATGCAACGCCTTGGCAGCGGCCACCGTGACGCTGCCGTACAGGTCGGTCAGCCGATCCAGCGCAGTGCCGTCGGCCATGATCAGCCCCTGGAAGTGGTGCTGGCCGCGCAGCTGCGCCGTCAACAGCTCGCGGTTGGCGTGGCACGGCACCCCGTCGATGTCGTTGTAGGCCGCCATCACGCCGATTGCGTGACGCACGGCATCCAGCAGCGGCGCGTAGACATCGGCGAACTCCCGGGCCCCCATCGGCACGGTGCCGGAATTGTGGCCGCCCAGCGCCTCGCCTTGGCCGATCAGGTGCTTGATCACCACGCCCATGTGGCTTGCGGCGTCCTTGGCCACCGGCCGGTCCCAGAAGTCGTCTTGAATCAGGTCGCCTTGGAAGCCGGCGATCACGGCCCGGGTGTAGGCGTTGGTCAGCGTCGGGCTTTCGCCGAAGGTCTCCTCGGCGCGGCCCCAGCGCGGATCTTTCATCAGGTCCAGCGTGGAGACCAAGGCGAGGTTGACCCCCTTGGCGCGAAGCTCCTGGCGCTGCAGCGACGCGCTTTGCTCGATCAAAGCCGGGTCGAAGGTGTTGCCCTTGGCCAGGTTGGTCGGGTAGACGGTCGCATCAAGCGCCTGGTGGCCGTGCGGTGCCTCCTCGACGATCAAAGTCGGGATGCCCAGCCGCGAGTGGTCGATCACGTAGCGCTGAATCAGGTTGGCGAGCTTGGCCGACTCCCAGGCCCGAACGCCGGTCTGATAATCCTTTTGGCTCCAGGGATCGGCGCGAAAAACGCCGTACAACGCGCCAAGCCCCGCCCCCCAGGCGACGTGCTGCTTGAAGCCGTCGGTCAAGCTGAAGCCGTCTTCGGTGCGTTCGTAGCTCTGCCAGCCGTACAGGTGCTGGTTGACCTGGCCGATTTTCTCCTGCGTGTTCATACGGCCCAGCAGGTCCTTGACCCGGGCGCGAATGGTCAGCGTTGGCTTTTGGTATGGAAACATCGTGTTCCTCCTTCATAGCTGCAAAAACACCGCGTCCACCGCCATAAGTCGGTCAACGCAGTGTTTTCGTGTAGGATGTTCAGATTAGCTCAGACTACTTCTTTTCGGCAAGCCACTTGTCGTACTGCTTTTGCAGCAACTTTTGAACCTTGTCGTAACCCGCGGCCTTGAGTTCCTTGTTCATCTTGGCGATGGTTGGCAGCGGATCGGCGGTCCCGGTGTTCAGGATGTCGTTGTACTTACTCATGACGTTGGTGATGTTGGACATTTCGGTCTTCACAGACGTCGTGTCAGGCATGAAGCCCAGCGCTGCGGATTCCGCAGTGTTCTTGATGGATTCATCACGCTGCTTGACCTGCGCATCGGTGACGGTGTTCTTGGTGTAAAGCAGCTTGTTGTTACCGGTCATCCAAGCGCCGTAGTAAGTGTCGGCCTGGTAGCCCTTGAGCGTCTTAACCTTGCCCTTGGCTTTGTCGGTGAACTGCCACTGCTTGCCCTGGATACCCCAGACCATGGTGTTCAAAAGCTTCTTGTTGGTGTTGATCGCGTTCAGCACCTGAACGGCTTCCTTCTTGTGCTTGGAAGTCTTGGAAACCACGTAAACCGCCATTTGGGCATCGGAAGAGGACTTGTAAGGCTTGGCGATGTTGATTGTCGTGATCGGCTTGCCCATCGCGGCCGTTTCAAGCGCGGAGTTGCCGTAGTCGTAAGGCCCAACGGCTTCAGTCCGCAGGAACCAAGTGTCGTCCGGCAGGTTGTAAACCGTGGTGGACGTTGCGGCATCCTTAGCGATGTAGCCGGCCTGGTACCATTCGTGCATGGTCTTCAGGTTCTTTTGGAGCTGCTTGGTGTTGTACTGGTTGATGACCTTGTTGCTCTTGCCGCTTTGGTCAATGGCAAAAGGCAGGGTGTTGGACAGCGGGAACTCGTAGCCTGGGTCGATGGTGATGTAACCCTTAGACACGGCGAACGGGGTGACCGAAGGGTTGGCCTTGTGGAACTTGGCCAAAAGTGGGGTCACGTCCTGCAGGGACTTCACGCCCTTGGTGGAGATGTTGTCCTTCTTCAGGAAGTTGCCGTTCAGGGTAACCGTCTGGTTGATGAAGGAGTTCGCGTTGGTTGGGAAGCCGTAAATCTTACCGTTCCAGGAAATCCCTTGCCAGTACGACGGGTCCACGTTGTCGTAGGCCTTCTTGGCGTACTTCTTGATCAGGCTGGTCAGGTCGGCGTAGGCCCCGGTTTGCACGGTCGCCTGGTACTGCTGAGCAAAGGCCAGGTCGAACGGATCACCGGAAGTCAGCATCACGTTGAACTTGGACTGGTAATCGCCCCAGCTAATCGGCACGATCTTCAGTTCAATGTTCGGGTACTGCTTTTGAATCTGCTTGTTGATGAGCTTGGTCATCTCAGTGTTGTTCTTCAGCTTGTTGCCGGGCCGGTACATCGTGACCACGGTCTTTGCCTGAGAACCGCTACCACTCTTCCCACATGCAGCCGCCATCAGGCCAACTGCGCAAAGCGATGCGGCCAAAGCCAAACCTTTCGTCCACTTACGCATCATAATTCCTCCCTAGAGTTTACCAAGTTACAAGCGGCCCAAACCGCTTGCAGTCGAGATGTTGTCAAAGCGTTGCGGCGATCCGCAGGTGCCAAAACGCGATGGTCGCCCGTTTCCACGTATACGTGACGTACACGTCCTGGCCGCTGGCCACAATTGCCGGGTAAGAGAACTCCGCTGCCACGATGTTCTTATCCGCCGGCACGTGGTCGAGCCACAGCAGCGGGTCAAAATGCCGCCCGTCGTCCGTGGACGTCGCCAGAATCATCGGCGTCCGGGCGGCCCAGTTGCCGCTCACCGGATTGTGGGCGAGCACCAAGGTCCCATCGGCCAGCCGCGCCACGTCGATGCCGCAATTGTTGTTCGGCACATCCAGCGCGTAGGCCTGAGCCCAAGTGCGGCCGTCGTCCTTGGAGTCGCTGCGAAAAACGTAGCCCTCCGAGCTTCGCATCAACATATGCACCGTGCCATCCGCCGACTGCCAAAGCGTCGGCTGAATGATGCCGGTGCCTTGCAGGCGGAAGCGGTCGAGCGGCACATTCGCCGAGCGCTGCCAGGTCGTGCCGTCGAAGCGATCGACGAAGCAGTTCCACTCGCCAGCCTCGGTCGAGGCCGGGGCCAGCAGGTCGCCGCTTTGCAGCCGCAGGCACTTGTTTTTGACCGGGCCGCGGCCGCCGTGGTCGCCGGCGACCAGCTCACGTGGTTCAGACCACGTGGCGCCGCCGTCGCTTGATTGGATGACCAGCGTCTGCCAGGTGGGAATCTCGGCGCCGCGCTTGTAAAACAGCGTGACTAGCCCGTCCTCCGCCAACAGCACCGGGTTCCAACACGCGACCGGCGCGTCGGCAACCTTGCGTGGTTCAGACCACTGGTGGTCCTGTAGGGTGGCAAACCAGATGGCCACGTCTGCGTGACCCTCCTCGCTGCCGCCGAACCAGGCGGCCCCGATCACGCCAGGCGCCAGGACGGCAACCGTCGAGGCGTGGCACTGACCCGCGGGGTGCGGTGCAAAAATGTGCTCGTGCTCTAGAACTTGGACCTGCATAATGCCTCCGCCGCCGCGAAACGCTCGCGACGCTTGTTCAACATCTTCCTCATGTCGCCGACGCACAGGCGCCGCACAACTTGAGTACTCTTTATTTTTATGCCCAAACGGCGCGTAACTCAACCGAAAGTGCTTTCACATTTTGTGGCACCGCCAACATAATTCGTTAATATATTTTACAAACTAGCTTGAGACTAGATTTACATACGGATTGGTCTACGCCACTCGCCGCGGCCGCCGGCGACGGCAACCGGTGAGAACGCTTGAATTGGTTTAGTCCAATATTTGGCTAGCCAAAACTTGTCTACACAAGTGGTTGAAGGCGGCCTCCTCCCGCTTTGTCCGTTGTTGTATAATGAGGTATCTTCTCATTTGAGGTCACGAAAGGAGGTCGTCATGCTCGACGCCAAACAGATTCTGATCATCGACGCGCTGATCCAGTCGCCGACGCAGGGCAAGGCCCAGCTCCAGTCGGCCCTGGACCTGACCGGACGCCAGGTTGACTACGCCATCGAAAAGCTCAACCAGCTTCTGGCCGGCCAGAAGCTGCCGCAGCTGGCCGCAGACGGGCCGGCCGTCACCCTGGCCCCGCAGGCCTACCGCTACCTCCTGGACCTTCGCACGACCGACCGCCTGATTCGCCTGGACACCTACGCCCTGAACGCCGAGGAACGCCAGCTGTTCTTGACCCTGATGCTGGCTTGCCACGGCGAGTACCTAGCCCTGGTTCACCTGACCGATGCCTTGCAGGTCAGCCAATCGACCATCTCCAAAGACCTCAAGGCATTGAGCGCCAGCCTCAAGTCCAGCCGCCTGAACATCTCCTACGACCGGCAAAACGGCTACCGCCTGACCGGCGCCGAGCGCAACATCCGCGCCTTTTTGATGGACGTAATCGTCCACGCCAGCGCCAGGCACCAAACCGGGCTGCTGCGGCTGTTCGCCAAGCTGATTCAGCCGCTGGACCGGCTGACCAACCTGCGCCTGCTGCGCGACCTCGCCGGCGACCACGGCATCCCCTTCACCGAACACCGACTGCTTGAGCTCAACGACCTGCTGCTGTTCCTGGTCGGGCGGCTGCGCCTGGCACCGAACTACCTGCCGCGCGGCGTCGACGGCGCCGCCTTGGCCGACCTGCCCGAACACCGCTTCGCCCAGGCGCTGCTTGAGGCGCTTGGTATCACCCAGCCGGTGGCCGTGCAGTACGTCACCCTGCTAGTGCTGTGCCTGGCCAGCGGCACCGCAGCTCGCGGTCGCATTGACAACCGGTTGCGGCCGCTGGCGGCCCACCTGGTGCGGCGTTACGCCGCCATCACGATGACCCATTTCGCGGATGAGACGGCGGTGGTCGCGCAGCTGTACTCGCATTTTCGCGGGATGTACTTTCGGATGCGCTTCGACTACCCGGTCGCCAACCCGCTGACGGCCCAGGTCAAGGCCAGCTACCCCAAGGCCTTCGCCGCGGTGGCGTCGGTCTGCTCGGACCGCACCGAAGTCGGGCTGGTGCCGCCGGCCGAGGTCGCCTACCTGACCATGCACCTGGTCGCGGCCAGCCGCGGCGTGACCGCACCGCGGCCGACCCAGCCGACCGCCGCGTTCTACTGCCCCAGCGGCCTGGGCGTCGGGCAGCTGGCCCTGCGCATGCTGACCACGCTGTTTCCCAACCTGACCTTCCGCGCCTTCACCAGTCTGCCGGCGCTTGAGGCCGCGAGCTTCGACCTGATCTTCACCACGTCTTACACCAGCCGCCTGTACCTCTTGAACAAGCCGTGCTTCGTGGTCAGCCCGTTGATGGCCGCGGCCGACAAGCACGAGCTGGTGCAACACGTCAATGCTCACCTGGCTGCTACCGTCGCGGCGGCGCCGAGCCTCGACGCGATTATGGCCGTGATCGCCGACACCGTCAGCGACCCGGCGCTGGTCGCGAGGTTGCGGCAGAAGCTTCGGACCAGCCTGTTTTGACCCACTCACCCCTGCTCAGGGGTGTTTTTTTGCAGAAAATGGGCGAACGGGGTTGCCTTGGAGTCCCCTCCAAGGTTTAGGATAGAGGAGAAACGGAGGCGACAACATGAACATTCAAGCCGTGGCCGACACGCTGGCCGTGTCGGCCGACACCCTGCGCTACTGGGAACGCGTCGGCGTGATTCCACCGGTGCCGCGAACGGCGGCGGGCTACCGCGCTTACGGCCCCGCCGAGCTGGACTGGTGCAACTTCGCCAAGTGCATGCGAAACGCCGGCGTCTCCATCGAGGCGCTGTGCGATTACATCGCGCTGTACCAGGCCGGGCCGCAAACCGCAGCCGCTCGCAAGCAGCTGCTCCAGACGCAGCTGACCGTCATCGCGGCCAAGCTGCAGGCGGTGCAAGGCACCTACGACCGGCTGGCCGCCAAAATCGACCACTATGACGAAGCCGACCTGAACCCCTTCGCCCATCACACCCAAAACACTCAGGGAGGCACAATCCAGCATGTATGATTTCACCAGCACCATCGACCGGCGCCACACGGATTCCATCAAGTGGTCGGGCGACCCCGGCGAGTTGCCGATGTGGATCGCCGACATGGACTTTCAGGTCGCACCGGAGATCCAACAGGCGATGCAGGCCAAGGTCGCCCAAGGCGTGTTCGGCTACGAGGAGCCCCACGCGGACTACTTTCAGGCCGTCAGCGACTGGTATGCCCAGGAACACCACGCCACGCTTGACGCCGACTGGCTGCTTTTTGCCACCGGCGTGATTCCCGCCCTGTCGGCCACGCTGCGCCGCGTCACCAACGTCGGCGACAGCGTGGTGGTCACCGCCCCGGTGTACAACATGTTTTATAACTCAATTGAAAACTCCGGCCGCCACACGCTCAGCTCGGATCTCGTCTACGACCCGGTCGCACACACCTACGCGATCGACTTCGCCGACCTTCAGGCCAAGCTCGCGCAGCCTTTGACCACCGCGATGGTGCTGTGCAACCCGCACAACCCGGTCGGCCGCATCTGGACGCGAGCCGAGCTGACCCGCATCGCCACGCTGTGCCTGCAAAACGGCGTCACCCTGGTGGCCGACGAGATCCACGGCGACCTGCGGCTGGGGGCGACCGATTACGTGCCGACGGTCACCCTGCCGGCCAACCTGCGCGACCACCTAGTAATGCTGTGCTCGCCGAGCAAGACCTTCAACGTCGCGGCGCTTCACGCGGCCACCGTCATCGTGCCCAACCCACAGCTTCGCGCCATCGTCGCCCGGGGGCTTGGCACCGACGAAGTCAACGAGCCCAACCTGCTGGCGATTCCCGGCACCATCGCCGCCTACACCCAGGGTCACGCGTGGCTGGCCGCCTTGCGCGAGAAACTGCAGGCCAACCTGGCGCTGGTCCAAAAGCGGCTGAGTGAGGCCAAGCTGCCGGTGGCACTGGTGCAGCCGGATGCGACCTACCTGCTGTGGCTGGACACCAGTGCGGTCAGCCACGACTCGACCGCCTTGGCCGCCTTTTTGCTCGAAGACACCGGGTTGAAAGTCAGCGCCGGGGCCGACTACCGAGGCAACGGCCGCGACTTCCTGCGGTTGAACATCGCCTGCCCGACCCCACTGCTTGAAGACGGGCTGGCCCGGCTGACGCGGGGGTTGCGCGATTGGATTCAACGAAAGGATGCACATGACCAACTATAACCAACAATACTTCACCGGCGAACGCGCGTTGTTTGCGACGCACGACGCTACCATCACCGACTCCACCTTCGCGGCCGGCGAGTCGCCACTCAAGGAAAGCCGCAACCTCACGCTGCGCCACGATGTGTTCAAATACAAGTACCCGCTGTGGTACAGCCAGCACATCACGGTGAGCGATTCGATTTTTGAAACCATGAGCCGCTCCGGCATCTGGTACACCGACGACATCACCATCACCGACTCGACCATCCAGGCCCCCAAGCAGTTTCGCCGCAGCGGTCACATCACGCTGCGCAACGTTCACTTGGCCGACGCCCAGGAGACGCTATGGCACTGCCACGACATCGTGCTCGACCACGTCCAGGCCAGCGGTGACTACTTCGGCGCCGACAGCGAAAACATTCGCGTCTCCCACCTCGATCTGGTCGGCAACTACGCCTTCGATGGCGCCAAGAACGTCGAAGTGCATGATTCCACCTTCGTGACCAAGGACGCCTTTTGGAACTGCGAGAACGTCACCATCTACGACTCGACCATCAACGGCGAGTACCTCGCGTGGAACACCAAGAACCTCACGTTGATCAACTGCACCATCGAATCCGACCAGGGCCTGTGCTACATCGACGGGCTGCGGCTGGTCAACTGCAAGCTGCTTCGCACCGACCTGGCCTTCGAGTACTGCCGAGACATCGACGCCGAGGTGGTCAGCCACATCGACTCGGTCAAAAACCCGATTTCCGGTCGTATCACCGCCGAGTCCATCGGCGAGCTGATTCAAGACGATCCTAACCTCGACCAGCGGTTGGTCACGATTCAGGAACGCCACAGCCGCGCGGCTTCCTAACCGCAGCGAGGCGGTCCTAACACCCGCACCCATATCCAAACCAAAGAAGCCCTCACACGCCGAAACCATGCGTGTGGGGGCTTCCTTGCTAAGGTAACTCAGTTGTCGGACGGCGCCTGTTGCGCCTGCCACTCGGCCTGTGTCAGCCCGACGCGGCACAAGTCGCGCAGCTCGCCGCGGAGCAGAAAGCCGCACCGCGCCGTGCCTTCCGGCTTCATCCCCACCCGGGCCAGGACGCGGCGGGACGGCTCGTTGCCCTGGACGTACTCCGCGAAGACGTACGGCGCGTTTTCACTGATGAACAGGTAGTCAAGTTCCAGTCGCAGAGCCTCGGTCGCGTAGCCGTGGTGCCAAAAGTCGGGGTGAAACAGATAGCCGCACTCCCAGGTGCCGATCCACTGCTTGCTCGCCGTCATCACGCCGATCAGCCGCCCGGTGGCCGGCAGAATCACCGCGAGACTGCCGGCGTTTGGGGGCAGGTAGAACTTGGCGAAGCTGCCAATCGCCTCTTCCGTGGTCTGCGGCCGCTGGTTGCCAAACGCCCCCCAGGCCATCGCCTGGTCGCTTTGCACCAAGGCCAGGTAGCCGGGCCAGTCCTCAGGCTGGGGGCTGCGCAGAATCAATCGCTCGCTTGTCGCTTCCATGGCGCTGACCTAGTACTTGAAGGCGTAGCGAATCTGTTCGTGGCGCGAGGTGCCAGCGGCCAAGGTGGCCTGGGTGAGGTCTGGGTCGACCAACCCGGCGGCACTGGTCTGCGCCTCCATCGCGATGCCGACGTACGGCCGCGACTGGTGACGCAAAAAGTGCAGCTCGTCACCGAAGTGGTTGGAGGTGAACACGACCACCGCGTTGCGAGCGGAGTACATCGTCACTTGGCGCTGACCCTGGCTCAACACGGCCACCGGCTCGGTTGCAGCGTGGTCGTCAATGGCGAACACGTCGTCCAGCCCCGCTTCTGGAATCACCTGCAGGTCGCGCAGCGCCGGTCCAAGCAGCCGCGGCCCGCGAAAATCGTAAGGCGTGTCAGCGTTGGCCACCACGGCGCCGGTCAGCACCTTGGACGGTTCAAGTTCGTAGTGGCTGGTCGCGGCCAGCTGCAGCGTGTGGTTTTCAATCGTGTCGTCGGCCGAGTTCAGGTTCCAGTAGACGTGGTTGGTCGGGTTGAACACCGTCGTCTGGTCGGTCGCGCCGGTGAAGTCGATCACCACCTCGTCGGCCTCGGTCAGCGTGTAGGTCACGCTGACCTCAAGCGTCCCGGGGAAGCCGTCGGTCTCGGGCGTCACGGTGCGGGTGAAGGTCACGTGGTCTGCGGCGGCCGCTGCCTTGAAAAACAACGTGCTGAAGCCGTTGGGACCGCCGTGCAGCGTCGTCGTGCCTTCGTTGGCCGGCACCGCCACCGGTTGGCCGTCCAGCACCAGCTGACCGGCGCCAACGCGGCCGGCGAAGCGTCCGATGGCCTTGCCGAAGTAGCCGTCCGGCTTGGCGTAGCCGGCCAGGTCGGTGTTCAAAATCAGGTTCTGGTGCGACCCGTCTGGCGTCGGCACGTTCAGCGCATGCCAGGTGGCACCGTAATCCAGCACCGTGAGTTGAACCCCGTTGTGATTTTCAATGGTGTAAGCCGTGACCGCGTGGCCGGCGACCTCACCGAACTTATCTGTTGTCAGCATGATTGACCTCCATGAGTAATGTCTCACCGGTAGCTTACCACGATGGCGGCGCTTTCCCAAGGCACGGCGTTGTGACATCGCGGCAGGTTCGTGAGGAAAACCGGCAAAAAACCACCGCCACGGCGGCGGGTGGCCGGAGTGACGGTGGCCGGAGTAGCGATGGCAGCCTGCTTATCGAATCAGCCTTGCGGTGAGGCGACGCGTTATCGATTGCGGCGGCGACCCTTCGCCTATGAAATTGTATTATTGTATTCCGGAATACAATAATACAAGGCACCCCCGCAGAGGCGGGGAACACGCACCCGGGATGGCATCCGCGACTTGGTTCCAGGGATCACCCCCACACATGCGGGGAACATCTGGTCAGCTCTTTGCCCAGGGCCACCACTTGGGGATCACCCCCGCACATGCGGGGAACATGCCTAGCCCAACCTCGCGGGTGAAGGACTTGCGGGATCACCCCCGCACATGCGGGGAACATGGGTCAGGACTGGAGTTGCCTTTGGGTGAGATGGGATCACCCCCGCACATGCGGGGAACATTCGATGGCGCCGTTGACGATGCCGATCATCGAGGGATCACCCCCGCACATGCGGGGAACATACTAAACAAATCCCACCACACCGGCATTCGCTCTTCTCCATTTTAGCATTTTACATCCACTGGTGTTCGCCAAAACGCCCCGCAATCATCGCGATTGCGGGGCGTTGGCTTACTTGCGGGTCGGCTTCTTGCCGGCTGGCTTGGGATCTGGATTCTGTTCGCGAAGCGATTTTTGCTGGTGGGCTGGCTTGGCGAAAATCATGCGGCCGGCCGCCGTCTGGATGGCGCTTGTGACCACCACGTCGAGCGGCTTGTTGATGTAGAACTGGCCGTCTTCGACCACGACCATCGTGCCGTCCTCGAGGTAGGCGACACCTTGCTGACGCTCGGTCCCCGACTTGATGACCGTGACGGTCAGGCCCTCGCCAGGAATCAGGTCCGGCTTCAAGGCGTTGGCCAGCGCATTGATGTTCAGCACCGGCACGTTTTGGAACTGGGCGACCTTGTTGAGGTTGTAGTCGTTGGTGATGACCACGCCGTCCAGCAACTTGGCGAGCTTCAGGAGCTTGGAGTCGACCTCGGTCATGTCCTCGAAGTCGCCGTCGTACATTTCGACATGGATGTCGGGGTCGGCCTTCATCTGGTTGATGATGTCCAGGCCCCGGCGACCGCGGCCGCGCTTCAAGGCGTCGGCGGAATCGGAGATCAGCTGCAGCTCATGCACCACGAAGGTCGGTACCAAAAGCGTCCCTTCGATGAAGCCGATTTTGGCGATGCTTTGCACCCGGCCGTCGATGATGACGCTGGTGTCCAGCAGCTTGAACTTGCGATAGTTTTCACCGGCGCGACGCTCCAGCACCTCGCCGGATTCCGGCTCAGGCTTTTTGCCTCGGGCATTGAACAGCTTGCGCCACTCGTCGCGGCGGGTGGTCCCGGTGCGAAAACCTAAGTAGCCCAAGACGAGCATCAAGACGATGGAAACAACGGTCCCCCATGGCCCGGGAAGATTGGATGTGGTGATTGAAATAAGGGCTGCTAACACCAGGCCAACGATGGTACCTAAGCTCCCGAAAAGCAGGTAGCTCGGCGATTGATTGCTGAGGTAGGTCTCGACCGCCTTGAGCTGCCGCAGGATCCAGCCGGCGGAAAGCTCGGCGAGAATCAGGAAAATTAAGGCGCCGAGCAGGGCATCGACGATTGGATTGGTCAGCCAGGTCACGTTTTCGACGTTGAAAAGATCCCACAGCGCTGGCAAAACCCCAAGCCCGAGGCCGACCCCGACCAGAGCGAAAATAATGGAAATAATGTGTTTCTTAGTATTCATGGAATTCCTCCTTTCAAGAGAGGGTGGAACCGAGCGTCTTTAGCGGAACGCATAGCCTAGCCGTGGCAGTTGAGGCCTGGGCTTGGCCTCAAGTGACGCGGCGTAGCTATGCGCTCCCGCTATGTTCGCCCTTTCCACTCTGGTTTGCGGTCCGACAGCCTCGCGGTTCGGCCGCGGATTGGCATCAGTCGCGGCCGCCCAAGACCTTTTGGAGGGCCTCGCCGACGCTTGTGACACCTATCACTTTGATTTTATCACGGGCAGTGAAGCCCTGCAGGTTATTCTTGGGCACAAAGATGCGGGTGAAGCCGAGCTTGGCGGCCTCCTTGATGCGGTCCTCGATGCGGTTGACGCGCCGCACCTCACCGGTCAGGCCGATTTCGCCGACGAAGCAGTCGGTCGGCGGAATCTCCTTGTCGCGGTAGGAGCTGGCAATCGCCATCGCCATCGCCAGGTCGATGGCCGGCTCGTCCAGCCGCACCCCGCCGGTCGCCTTGAGGTAGGCGTCTTGATTTTGCAGCATCAGGTTGGCGCGTTTTTCCAAAACGGCGATGATCAGGCTGACGCGGTTGTGGTCCAGGCCCGAGCTGGTTCGCTTGGCGTTGCCGTACATCGTCGGCGTCATCAGCGCCTGCAGCTCGACTAGAATCGGCCGGGTGCCTTCCATCGACACGACCACCGCGGAGCCGGTCGCCCCTTCCAGCCGCTCGTCGAGGAAAATCTCGCTGGGGTTGGCGACCTCCGCCAGACCCGACTCGTGCATCTCGAAAATGCCGATTTCGTTGGTCGAGCCGAAGCGGTTCTTGACCGACCGCAGCATCCGGTAGGTGTGGTGCATGTCGCCTTCGAAGTACAAGACGGTGTCGACCATGTGCTCGAGGATTTTCGGCCCCGCGATCGCGCCTTCCTTGGTGACGTGACCGACGATGAAAATCGTAATCTGGTTGGTTTTGGCAATGCGCATCAGCTCGGCCGTCACCTCGCGAATCTGGGCGACGGAGCCGACCGCAGACGACATGTCCGGCACGTTCATCGTCTGCACGGAGTCAATGATCACGTAATCCGGCGCCATGTCGGCGATCGCCGCCGTGATGCTCGGCATATCGGTTTCGGGGTACAGGTACATCCCCGAGTCGCCGACGCCCAGCCGGTTGGCTCGCATCTTGATCTGGCTGGCGCTTTCCTCCCCCGACACGTACAAGACCTTGCCGCCGGCCTTGGCCAAAAAGCCGGAGACCTGGGTCAAAAGCGTCGACTTGCCGATGCCGGGGTCGCCGCCGATCAGAATCAAAGAACCCGGCACGATGCCGCCGCCCAGCACCCGGTTGAGCTCGGACAGCTCAGTTTCCACGCGCTTTTCCTTCTTGAACTGCACGGCATCGATGCGTTCCGGCCGCACCCGGCTGCCACCGGTGGTGGTGCGAGGCGCCGGCTTGGGGCCGCTGCTCAACGTCTCCTCAACCAGTGAGTTCCACGTGCCGCAGTTCGGGCAACGCCCGAGGTAGCCTGCGGAGATGTACCCGCAGTTCTGGCAGACGTACTGTGTTTTGGCTTTAGCCATGTGTCGACCTCCTAAAAAATCGAATCGGGTGTGGTGCCGCTGGTGCCAATGCCTGGTGCCTGAAGCGGCCTCGCCCCGCAAAATTTGCGACTTCGCTCGCGAAACGGGCTGCGTCACCCAACGCGAACGCGGCCTGCTCGGACCGGGACTCGCAGCCAAGAGACTTCGAGCCGGGTCGCGAAAACCGCGCGGCTAAAACTTCGTCGAGCCGAAGCCGCCAGTGCGGGTGTTGGTGTTGCCCAGGTCGCCGTCGGCCAGGAGGTACGGCATGAAGATGCCCTGGCCGATGCGTTCGCCCTGCTGAATCACGACGTCCTTGGGCGAGAGGTTCACCATCTGAATGAAGATTTCACCTTCGTTGTTGTCGTTGTTGTAGTAATCCGCGTCGATCACACCGATGCCGTTGGGGATGATCAAGCCGCGCTTGAGCGGGTTGCTGGAGCGGTTGGCCAGAATCAGCACCTCGTTGGGTTGCATGTAGGCCTTGACGCCGGTCGGTACCAGCAGCGGCTTGAGAATCTTGCCAGCGCGTTTGAAGTCGCTGTCGGTCAGCGGGTGCTCGTTTTTGATCAGGCGAAACAGGCGGATGAAGTCGTAGCGCCAGACGCTTTTGAGCACGAAATCCTCACGGGCGAAAAAATCGTAGCCGGCCGCGTTTTGGGTCTGCCGCTCCGGCAGCTTGACGCCGGCGTCGGCGAACTCGGAAACAATTTCAAATCCTCTGGTGTGCATGTTTTCCTCCATAATGGTGTGCTTTTGGTCGCGTATCATTTTACCACGCCGCACCCGGCGAGTTCTGGTTCTTGAAAGAATTATAGCGAATTGTTACGATTACGTTGAACGACAATTAAGGAGGAAATGAACATGGCATTCCAACACACGCCCAACCGCTACTTCATGACGGATGACGCCGGCAAGCTGGTCGCCGAGGTGACCTACCCGGACATCGACGACGGCCGCGCCTTCGTCATCGACCACACCTTCGTCGATCCATCGCTGCGCGGCCAGGGCATCGCGGCCAAGCTGGTTCGTGCCGTGGTCGACGAGGCCCGGGCCAGCGGCAAAACCATCGAGCCGCTGTGTACCTACGCACGCCACGCCTTCGACACCACGCCGGAATACGCCGACGTGCTGCGGCCAACCGGCGAGTAGCCGACGGTTCGGCGGCGGCCGCCCCGCAAGCGCGTCACCAAGTCGCCCATCGTGGCCACCCGAAACCGGCGGTCCGCCGCCTGTTAATGAGAATTGGCTGAGCGGCGGGGGTTTTTCGTTTTCATTAAGTGTGATACACTGGTCAAGTCTGTTAAAGATATCATCGATTTCTAATCAAAGGAGTGACTCTAATGTCTAAGGCTATTTCTGCTGAGAACATTTCCCAGTACCAATCCGCCCTTGAAAACACGCCGGCTAGCGACGTGCTTCAGCGCGGTGTGATGAACAACGGCATCTTGAAGTCTGCTGAAAGCACCCTGCCACAAACCACGATGGAGCAGACCTTCTCCATCGACCTTGAAACCGGCGCGGTTGCCAACCAGAAGCAGTCCGGCCGCTGCTGGATGTTCGCGGCGCTGAACACCATGCGTCACCAGATTCAGGCCCAGTTCAAGATCAAGGACTTCGAGCTGTCCCAAAACTACACGTTCTTCTGGGACAAGTTCGAAAAGTCCAACTACTTCTACGAGAACGTCATCAAGACGGCGACGGAAGACATCGATTCCCGAAAGGTAGCCTGGCTGATGGCCAACCCTCAGGGCGATGGCGGTCAGTGGGACATGCTGACGGCTCTGATCGACAAGTACGGCATCGTGCCGAAGTACGTGATGCCTGAAACCTTCTCCTCCAGCGCCTCCGGCCAGATGAACGCGGTGCTGAACCAGAAGCTGCGCAAGGACGCGGTTACGCTGCGCGGCCTGGTCGCAGCCGGCAAGTCCGCCGACGAAATCGAAGCAGCTAAGTCCAAGATGCTCTCCGACGACTACCGCATTTTGGCTTACTCCCTGGGGACCCCACCGACCAAGTTCGACTTCGAGTACCGCGATGATGACAAGGAATACCACATCGACCGCGACCTGACCCCGAAGACCTTCTTTGAAAAGTACATCGGCTGGAACACGGACGATTACCAATCCGTCATCAACGCGCCGACCGCCGACAAGCCTTACAACCACCTGTACACGGTTGAAATGCTGGGTAACGTCATCGGCGGCCGCGAAGTTCGCCACCTGAACCTTGCGATCGACGACTTCAAGCAGATTGCCATCAAGCAGCTTGAAGCAGGCGAAACGGTCTGGTTCGGCTCCGATGTCGGTAAGGAATCCGACGGCAAGCTCGGCATCCTCGACACCGCGCTGTACGACAAGAACGCGCTGTTCGCTTCCGACTTCGACATGACCAAGGCAGAACGCCTGGACTACGGTCAAAGCCTGATGACCCATGCAATGGTTATCACCGGCGTTGACATCGTCGACGGCAAGCCGACCAAGTGGAAGATCGAGAACTCTTGGGGCGACAAGGCCGGCCAAAAGGGCTACTTCGTCGCTTCCGACGACTGGTTCGACAACTACGTCTACCAGGTCGTTGTGAACAAGAAGTACCTGCCTGCCGCCATCCAAGACACGATCAAGGCCGAATACGACCAGCCGACCGTCCTGAAGCCATGGGACCCGATGGGCGCCTTGGCCTAAGTTTCACCGAAGCACTCGCCAGCCGGCGGGTGCTTTTTTGGTCCCGCCAACAGATTACGCCATGGGTGAACGACCGCCCCATTTAATTGCCAAATCGTGTGTCGGCGGCCGCGATGCGTGTTATTATGTACCCATTGCGTCGCGTTACCGCACCGCAGAGCCGCTATTTTATTACATATCTGCAAGAATTACAGTGTTTTTTATTCGGCGGTGCCGCAACGCGCGTGAGCAAAATTTCTGGTGTCTGGGAGGTTCTAACATGAATTCTGATCTGTGTCCCTACTGCGGCTGCGTAGTGGGTTCCGGCCCCAAGGGTTGCCCAATCTGCGGCAAGTACTACGCCAACGGGCAGTCCAGTAGTGCCGGCGGTGCCGGTGACGCCGTCAGCGGCCTGGTCGGCAACGCGCTTGGCCCAATCGTTGTCATCCTGATTGCGGCGGCCGCGCTACCGGTGGTGATTTTCAACCCCTTGGTCACGGGCCTGTTAATGTTCAAGTCGCGACTGTTCAACTTCAGCCGCGTCGGCCGCTGGCTCGCCTTTGTGGGCTCGTTCGTCTACACGGCCTGGGTCCTATACCTGTTCATCGCCGGCACCGCGCATCCCGAGTGGTTCAACCCGACCTTCAACCCCACGCTGCTAGCCACGCAAAAGGTGCTGATCTACGGCATCGGGGCGGTCTTTGGCGCCGAAATTCTCTACCGCGCCTTTCGTCTGCACGACTTTCGCCGCGGCTTCGTCCACCTGGCCGGCTGCTACGCCTTGCTCGCCGCGATCAGCGTCTCGACGACCCTTTTGTTTTACGCCTTCAAGTGGGGGCTTTTCCAACAAGTGCAATAGCGATAACAAAACGCCTCGGTGAGGCGGCCGCCTGTCAGCACGACAGGCCCGGTCGCCTCACCGAGGCGTTGTTGGCGTCACCGAGCAACTCAGCGACGCCCCCTACTATCTGGTGAGCCCCGCCGGCTAGTTGCGCGTGGTGCCCCGCGCCACCAGCGTCGGCGTCAGCAGCACCTCGCCTTGCTGGGCCCCGCTTTGGCCGATTTTGGCCAGCAGCATCCGCGCGAGGTGTTCGCCCAGCTCTGGCACCTGCTGCTGAACGGTGGTGAGCTTGGGGTTGGAGACCTGATCCAAGAAGACGCCGTCGAAGCCGATGACGCCAAAATCCGCCGGGATGCGGCCGCCCTGGGCCGCAATCGCCCGGACCACGCCGATGGCCAGGCGGTCGGAGGCGCAGATGAAGCAGGTGTTTCGCGCGAACTTGCGCCAGTTCTCGGCGATGAACTGCTGCGAGGCGTGGCTGTGGTTGGGCATGCGGTGAATCCGCGGCACCTGGCGATGTTTTTGCAGCGTGTTGATGTAGCCGGCCTCGCGGGAGTACTCGAAGGGCTCCTTGACGTCGATACCGATGAAAATAATCGACTGGTAGTTCTTGGCCAGCGCGTGTTCCGTCGCTTGCTGGGTCCCCAGCTTGTTGTCGGTGTCGATGAAGTCGTAGCCGTAGCGGTTCTCGCCGAACAGCACCAAGGGTTTTTGCAGCTGGTCCAACCACGGCTGGTCCTTGGTTCGCGCCCCGGTAATCAGGAACCCATCGGCGTTGCCGACGCACAGCCGATTGCGGTCGGTCACCAGCTGCAAGGCGTACTGCTGACGGTCCAGTCCCTTGGCGATGCCGAACAGCAGGCTCATGTAGTAGGGTTCGGTGGTGTCGACGTCCTCGAGGATCAGGAACTTCACCACGTTGGTGCGATTCTGCGCCAGCGCCTTGGCCGCGCTGTTGGGCCGGTAATCCAGCGTCTTCATCGCGGCCTCGACCAGGCCGCGCAGCTCGGCGGTCACCTGCTCGGGGTGATTGATCACCCGCGACACCGTCATTTTGGACACATTCGCCTGCTTGGCCACATCCGATAGCGTAACCATCCCATCACTCCCTATACCAATTCTCATTCCATTGTAGCACGTCCGGTTGGCCCGGCCCAATCTGCGAACCGCCGCCACTTTGTTAGGCAAAAGGCGTCTGAGTCGGCAACGAGTCGCCACTCAGACGTCTTTTTGACAAGATTTGTGGGATGATCAGCCTTTATCCGCCCCGGCGGTGATGCCGTTGACGTAGAACTTCTGCATGATGACGAAGAGGATTGTGATAGGAATGGCGATGATCACACACCCGGCGATGAACTGGGTAAAGTACGTGGTCGACGCCCCGCGGGTGCTGTGCAGCATGTTGTACAGGCCGTACGCGATGGTGTAGTCCTTGGCGTTACCCGACGAGCTCAGAATGATGCCGGAGAAAATGAAATCGATCCACGGCCCGATGAACGCGGTCAAAGCCGTGTAGACGATGATCGGCCGAGACATCGGCAGCCCGATGTGCAGGAACACCTGCCACTTGGTCGCCCCGTCCATGATCGCCGCCTCGTCGATGGCCACCGGAATGGTGTCGAAGAACCCCTTGGCGATGTAAAACCCAAGCCCCGCTCCGCCGACGTAGACCAGAATCAGGCCGCCGAGGTTCAGCATGTTGAAGTTCTTCAGGATGTAGTACAAGGCGATCATCGACATGAAGCCCGGGAACATCCCCAGCACCAGCGCGATCTGCAGGAACGGCTTGCGGAAGTGGAAGCGCAGCCTAGACAGCGCGTAGGCCACGCAGATGGTGACGAAGGTTGACAGCACCGTGGTGATCAACGAGACGAACAGGGTGTTTCTAATCCAGTAGACGAACGGGAACTGGTCGCTGCTGAAAATCCCGATGTAATTTTGTAGCGTGAACTGCTCCGGCCAGATGGTCGAGACAAAGCCGGTGTCGTTGTACGAGAAGCTCGCCAAGATGATCCAGACGATGGGAAAAATCCAGACTACCGCCAGCAAGATCAGCAGCGCGTAACGCAGAATCAGAGACAGACGCCTTTTGGCACGATAGGAATTCATGGTTAACCCTCCTTAAACGCGTTGGTTCGCCGGTACGCGATCAACGAGAATGTGGCACTCAGGATGAAGATCAAAATGCCCAGCACCGCCGAGGCGTTGTAGCGCTGCGTCTGCCCGAAGACCAGGTTGTACAGCCAGGTCACCAACAGGTCGGTGTCGCCGGCGCCGTTGTAGTTGTTGTTCATCGGGTAGCCGCCGGTCAGCAGGTAGATCACGTTGAAGTTGTTGATGTTGCCGATGAACTGCTGAATCAAGGCCGGCGACATCACGAACAGAATCTGCGGGAAGGTAATCGAGCGAAAAACCTGGAAGGCCGAGGCCCCGTCCATTCGCGCCGCCTCGATCTGGTCTTGCGGCAGGTTCTGGATGATCGCCGTGGACACCAGCATCGACACCGGAATCCCAATCCACATGTTGACCACGATGACGGTGATCCGCGCGACCAGCGAGCTGGCCGAGGCGCCGATGAAGTTGATCGGGCTTGAGATCAGATGCCAGTTCATCAACAGGTTGTTCAAGGGCCCTTGCAGGTCCAGGAACTGCGCCATCATCAGCAGCGACACGAACTGCGGCACGGCGTAGACGATGACGAAAATCGTTCGCCAGAACCCTTTGTGCCGAATGCCCTTGGATTCGATCAGCATCGCGAGCAGCACCCCGAAGAAGAACGTGGTCGCCGTGGCCGCCACTGCCCAGACCAGCGTCCAGCCCAGCACCGGGAAGAAGGTCCCGGCCAGATCACCGGTCAGCACGTTGCCGAACGCCTTGAAGCCGGTCCAAGAAAAGCCGATCGGGTGCTTGCCATCGTAGTTGGTGAAGGCCATGGAAATCATGTACAGGGTGGGCAAAATGGTGAACAACACGATGCCGATGATGGGAATCGCAAGCAACGTGCTGTGCAGCCGCGAGTCCAGCAGGCTGTGCAGCTCCTCGCGGTTGGTCGGCACCGGCTCACCCAGCTTGATCTGGGTGTAGAGCTTTTTGACCGAACGGAGGTTGGCGACGTACAGGCCGATCATGCCCAGCACGATCAGGACGGCCAGCACCCCGAACAGCAGGATGACCAAGGAGTTGTCCGGCAGCTTGGTCAGATAGACCCCCTGGGCCTCATCGAACACGACCTGCTTGGACTTGATCTCGCCCAAGTTACTGAGCATCATCAAGGCGCTGATGCCGCTGGCGATGAACCACGCGATGAAGGCCACTTGGATGCCCAAAAAGGCGAGGCCCTTGGCCCACTGCTTGTGAACCAGCTGGGCGAGGCCCATGACGATGAATGATAGCTTGAAGCTGGCGTCGCCCTTCTGCCACACTTCCCCGTAGGTCACGGCATTCGGTGACTTGCTCTTGTGTCTAAACATATTTCTCCCTCCAATTGACCATGATGGGCCGGTGCGGCGCAAACAGGTGGTTGTCCAAAGCGCCTACCATGACGCCGCCCACCGCGGGTGGGCGACGCGAGCTAGGAGCTTGGCGCAAAACGGGTGGTGCGGCGAATCCCGGGCGTGTAACCGCCTCGGGTCACGCTTACGGGTTCGTCGGGCTCCGCCGGGCAACGCGGGGGCGCATAGCTTGGGCCTGCGCTTGGGGCGAAGGTCACGCCCCAAGCGCCACCCCTACGCTATGCGTCCCGCTAAATGCGCCCGGCTACGCCCTGGTTAACGCGCTCCTCGAGGCAACGCGGGTGCGTCCAGCTAGGTCCGGGTGCCGGGCCAAGGAACGGCCCAACGCCCAGCCCTACGCTGGTCGACCCGCTAAACCCGCCTCGGGTCACGCTTATCGTCGGGCTCCGCCGGGCATCGGCGACTCGCCCAGCTAAGGCCGTCACTTGGGCCAAGTTCGGCCCAAGCGCCACCCTTACGCTGGCCGGTCGTCTAAACGCCCGGCTACGCCCTGGTTATTTCGAAATTGCATCCACGAATGTCTGCAGCTTGTCGGCGTATTGGGCAGGCTTGATCGAGCCGTTGTAGGCGCCGTTAATCAGCGGTGCGGAGAGGTTCCAGAAAGTCGCCATCTGGGTCATTTTCGGCATGATGGTCGAGTAGCCGGTTTCGCTCATCGTGATCACGGCCTTGGCCACCGGGTCGGCGGCAACGGTGGCGTCGGCCTGGGCCGACTTGTCAACCGGGATGGCGCCGGAGTTCTTGTAAATCACCAGCTGGGAGGCCTTGTTGGTCACGAATTCGGCCAAGGTCGCCGCGGCCTTTTGGTTCTTGGTTGCGGTGTGGGAGTTGACGGCGAAGCACCCGATGCCGAGGAACGCCTGCATCTGGACCTCCTGGCCGCCGACGTTGATGGTCGGGTAAGGCGCCACGGCGAAGTTATCACCGAGGATCTTCTTGATGTTGGCGGCGTCCCAAGGGCCGTCGAGGATGGCGGCGGCGTTGCCGGACTTCAACTGGTTCAAGGCGTTGCTGGTTTGCATCACGCCCTTATTGGCTTTTTGCTGGGCGAACCAGGTCATCGCGGCTACGCCCTTGTCGGAGTTGACGTCGGTGCCCTTCAGCGTCTCGCCGTCCTTGCCGTAGAGGTAGGTCCCGGCCGACAGGAACACGGGGTAGAAGTTGTAGGCGTTGGTGAAGTCGGTGGCCAAAACGCCCTTCTTGGTCATCGTATCCCAGGACTTCACGTCGTCTGCGGTGAGCTTGGACTTGTTGTAGTACACGGTTTGGGCCTGCTGCGAGGTCGGGTACCCGTACATCTTGCCGTTCCAGGTCACGCCGTCTGCGGCGGCTTGGACCATGTCGGCCTTGACCGTTTTCTCAGCGGTCGGCGACAGCGGGTTGATGTAGCCCTGATCGGCCATCGAGCCCAGCTGATCGTTCGGCACCTCGAAGACGTCGGCCGCCTTGCTCGGGTCCTTGCCGACGTCGGTCTTGGCGTTGGCGGAGCCGTTCGGGCTTTGGGTGACGGTGACCTTGACCTTCGGGTACTTCTTGTTGAAGTCCTGCACGATTGTCTTGTAGTACGGCACCTTGGTGGTGTCGACCCACAGCTTGACCGTTCCCGAAACCGCCTGGGTGGTGGTTTTCTTGGTCGTGTTTGAGGTCGTGCTGCCCTTCCCGCAGGCAACCAGGGCAACCGTGGCTGCCAGCGTGACGGTACCCAACAGAACTTTCTTCCATGAACTCATAAGTGATTCCTCCCCAATTATTGGATGATGGCCGAGCCAACGTGCCGCCGTCACAGGTTCGCGAGTCGCCCGGCGACGACAACGGCTCGCAAGTTAACTCCCTTAACTTAAGTGTCGCATGATGAACTAGGTGAAGTAAAACAATCAGCTCACCGCCTTGCCAAAGGCGGTGCGAATCGCAGCCAGGTCCAGCGCGGCGGTGCTTGGCACCACCAGGTCGGCCCGGTGCAGCACCTGCGCGTCGCCGATGCCGACGGCGAACTGCCCGGCGGCCTTGATCGCCGCCACCCCGGCGCTGGCGTCTTCGAAGCTGACCACCTCCCGGGCGGTCAGGCCCAGCAGCGCCTGGGCCTTGACGAAAATCTCGGGGTCCGGCTTGCCGCGGTGCAGCGTGGCCGGGTCGACCACGCCGGCGAAGTCAGCGGCAATCGCCAGCCGCTCCAGAATCGCTGGCGCGTTCTTGGAGGCCGAGGCGATCGCCATGGTCAGCCCGCCGGCCTTGGCCTGGGCCAGCAGCCGCGGAATGCCCGGCAGCAGGTCCTTGGGCGTCAGATGCGCGATGGCCTGGCGGTAGCGGTCGTTCTTGGTCGCCGCAAGCGCGGCGCGTTCGGCGGCGGAGTAGTCGCGCGGCGGCCCGTAGCTGAGCACAATCGCCAGCGATTCCTCCCGCGAGCGGCCGCGCAGCGCGTCACCGGCCGCGCCCGGCAGCGTGATGCCGAGGTCTTGGGCCACTGAGCCCCAGGCCGCCAGGTGCAGCCGGGCGGTGTCGGCCAACACGCCGTCGAGATCAAAGATCAAGCCTTTAAGCATCGGCCACCTCCTGGGTCAGGTGCCGCACCTGACCGGCGACTTCGACAGCCAGCGGTTCGCCGGCCACAAGCGTCACCGTGGTGCCACTCGGGGCCACCGCGACGGCCAGCTGGCGGCCGCGGTAGGTCAAGGCGAAGCGGTACCCCTGCCAGTGCTTAGGCAAAAACGGCTTGAAGCTCAGGTGGCCGCCGACGTAGCGCATCCCGGCGAAGCCCTGAACAATCGCCAGCCAGCCGCCGGACATGGCGGTGATGTGCAGCCCGTCTTCGGTGTCGTGGTTGTAGTTGTCCAAATCCAGCCGCGCGGTGCGGGCGTAGAGTTCGACGGCCTTATCCGCCTTGCCCAGCTCGGCGGCCAGAATCGCGTGGATCGAGGCCGACAGCGAGCTTTCATGCACCGTCAGCGGCTCGTAGAAGTCGAAGTTCGCCTCTTTTTGCTCGCGGGTGAAGCGGTCGTTCAGGAAGTACAGGCCCTGCAGCACGTCGGCCTGCTTGATGAACGGCGACCGCAGGATGCGGTCCCAGGACCAGTGCTGGTTGATCGGCCGCTCCGCCGCCGGAATGGTGCTGGCCGGGCGCAGGTCCTTGTCCAGGAACGTGTCGTGCTGAACGAAGATGCCCAGCTCGGTGTCAACCGGGTAGTACATGCGGTCTTGAATGTCCTGCCACAGCGCCTTCTCGTCCTCGGTTACGTCAAGCGCCGCGACCACGGCCGTGTCGGCCAGCGGCAGCCGGGCAAGCGTGTACTCCAGGCACCAGGCCGCCATGCGGTTGGTGTACCAGTTGTTGTTCACGTTGTTCTCGTACTCGTTGGGGCCGGTGACGCCGTGGATCATGTACAGGCCGCGCCGCTTGGAAAAATGGACCCGGTCGGCCCAAAAGCGGCTGATGCCGACCAGCACTTCGATGCCGTCGTGATTGACGTACCGCTCGTCGCCGGTGTAGGCGGTGTACTGATAAATCGCAAAGGCCACCGCGGCGTTGCGGTGCAGCTCCTCGAAGGTGATCTCCCACTCGTTGTGGCACTCGATGCCGTTGAAGGTCACCATCGGGAACAACGCGCCGGCCAGCCCCTGCTGCTGCGCGTTGTGATACGCCCCGGGCAGCTGGTCGTGGCGGTACTGCAAAAGCGCCTTGGTGACGCTTGGCGGCGTCACCGCCAGGTACATCGGCACCACGTAGGCCTCGGTGTCCCAGTAGGTCGCCCCGCCGTACTTCTCGCCGGTGAAGCCCTTGGGCCCGACGTTGAGCCGGGTGTCTTCGCCGTAGTAGGTCATGAACAGCTGGGCGATGCTGAAGCGGATGCCTTGCTGTGCCGCCACGTCGCCGTCGATTACCACGTCGCTGGTGGCCCAGCGCTTGGCCCAGGCCGCGGTGTGTGTGGCCAAAGCCTGCGCGAAGCTCGGCTGCTGGACCTGGCTCATCAAAGCGGCGGCTTGGGCCGGCTGCGCGTCTGGGGCGACGTCGCGGCTGGTCAGCACCACGACGTTTTTCTCCAAGCTCGCCGCCTCGCCGGTGGCCAGCGGGATGCTGACGACCTCCTGCAGCTGGCCCGGCGCCGTGGTACGAACGCCTTGCACCGGCTGGCCGTCCAGGCGCAGCGCCTGTTGGTACAGCACGGTGAACTGCGGAACGTCGAAGGGATTGGGCCGCGTCTGCAGCTGAATGGTGCCGGCGGTTGCGTCTTCCACCAGCGGCTGCCAGAAGCGGTCCGCATAGTTGCTGTCCTCGTTGGTCACGTTACCGTCGAGTCCGGCCGCGACTTCGACCGTGGCGGCGCCGGCCAGGCACTCGGCCTGAAGGCTTAAGTAGGCGGCCTCCTTGATGGCGATGCTGACGAAGCGCCGGAAGGTCAGGCGAACCGTCGCTTCGGCCACCGTCACGGTGAACTGCCGGGTAAAAAGCCCTTGGTGCAAGTCCAAATCCAGCGTGAAATCGCGGTGCGGCACCTTCGCCAGGTCGATTGCGTGGTCGTTGATCGTGACGCGCAGGTCAGCGAAGCGCGGCGCGTTGATCGCCTTGCCAAAATACTCGGGGTAGCCGTTCTTCCACCACCCCACCCGGGTCTTGTCCGGGAACCAGACGCCGGCCAGGTAGGTCCCGGACAGCGAGTCGCCGGAGTACCCCTCCTCGAAGTTCCCGCGCATCCCCATGTAGCCGTTGCCGATGGCGGTCAGGCTTTCGGCCAGGCGCATGTTCGCCCGGTCCAGGTGGTGCGTGGTCAGGCGCCAAGGCGCGATGTCAAACAATCGGTTGATCACAGGTTCGCTCATATTCTTCACTCCGTTTCGCTTTACACTTATCAGTTTGGCGGGGTGAAACCGTTTTTACAATTCATCAGTCCCTGTTACCGCTATCAGAATCGGTCTGGACCTCAAGGGCAAAGCCCCCCGGCCGCAGCTGATCGGCGACTGCGGCCTGACTCAGCGCCGCGGTGGCCGCCAGCGGCTGCGGCGCCTTCGTCGTGTTGAACCAGCCGGTGACCTGCGTCGTGCCCAGCCGCCGGGTGACCCGAAGCAGCCCGGTCTCGGTGACGCCAAGCGCCGTGGTGCCTCGGGCCAGCAGCGCGGTGTGTTGCCGGCGGAAGGCGACCAAGGCGGCGACGCGCTGCCAGGTGCTGGCGTGAAGCTGCGTCCAGTCCATCGGCTTGCGGTCGTCCGGATCGTCGGCTCCGGTCATCCCCATCTCCGTGCCGTAGTACAGGCACGGGCTGCCCGGCTGTAGGAAGGTGAAGGCCAGCGCCTGCAAGGCCAAGTCGACGTTGCCGCCGGCCACCGTCAAAAGGCGCTTGGTGTCGTGGGAGTCCAGCATGTTGAGCATCATCGTGTTGGTCTGGTCGCGGTATTGCATCAGCTGGTCCTGCAGCCGTTCGCACAGCTGGCCGGCCGTCGCCCGGTGGGTGAGAAAATGGTCCTCGATCTGCTGGGTGTAGGCGTAGTTCATCACGCCGTCGAACTCCAGGCCGTTGAGCCAGGGCTGCGCCGAGTGCCAGACCTCGCCGAGGATGTAAAAATCCGGCTTAATGGCGACCAGTGCGGCCTTGAAGCGGCGCCAGAAGTGGTGGTCGACCTCGTTGGCGACGTCCAGCCGCCACGCGTCGATGTCGAATTGCTTGACCCAGTACGTCGCGATCTCAAGCAGGAAGTCCTGAACGGCCGGGTTGGCGGTGTTGAGCTTGGGCATGTTGGGGCCAAAGGCGAACGTGTCAAACTGCGGCGTTCCAGCGCCTTGCGTCGGGTCGCGGTACGGCGTCAGCGGCCAGTCGTGGATGTGAAACCAGCCGGCAAAACGCGACTCGGGACCGTTTTGCAACACGTCTTGCCACTGCAGGGACTGGGCCCCCAGGTGGTTGAACACGGCGTCGAGCATCACCCGCATCCCCCGATCATGGGCCGCGTGGACCAGCTTGGCGAACAGCGCCTTGTCGCCGAAGTCCGGGTCAATCTCGAAGTAGTCGATGGTGTCGTACTTGTGGTTGGACGTCGCCTTGAACACCGGGCAAAAGTACAGCCCGTTGACCCCCAGTGCGACCAGGTCGTCGAGGTGATCCAACACGCCTTGCAGGTCGCCGCCGTAGTAGTCGTCGCGGCCCGGGTGGTCTTTTGGCCGCCACGGCAGGGTGCCGGCCGGGTCGTTGGTCTTGTCCCCGTTGGCGAAGCGTTCGGGGAAAATCTGGTACCACACGGTGTCTTGGACCCAGGCCGGGACCCGGACGCGGTCGATCGCATGGAAGTACGGCACCCGAAAGTAGTTGCCCATGTCCTGGCGGGTGGCCTCCCCCACCGGCCGCGGCCCTCGGTCGCCGAACGCGACGGTACCGCTGGCGGCGCTGACCTCAAAGAGGTACTGTAGCCTGGCGTATGGCGCGGTCAGCGCAACGCCCCAGTAGGCGTGGCTTTGGCCCTCGCCGAGCCGCCGCAGCGGCAACGTTTGGTACCCGAAGCGGGTTGGGCCCTGCGCCGCCGGGGCCTGGGCGGTCGGGGCGGCGTCTTGAGTCGCAGCGGCGGCGGTCGCGGTGTCTGGCACCTGCCAGTACGGGTCGCCGAACACGACCCGCACGGCGGTGACGTCTTTGGCGGTGCGAAGCCGCAGCCGCAGCGTCGACTCATCGATCAGGAAGCAGTCCTCACTTTCGGGCCGATGGGCAATGGCAGCAATGTTCATGGTGAAGTCTCCTTTGCATGTGAGTGTCTTGGTGCGTTCAGGTCAGCGGCCGGCTAGCGCGTCGTCAGCACCACGCCGGCGTGGGGGTCGAGCTTCAGCGTGTCGCCGTGGCGGGTGACCGAGCCGGCAGTCAGCCGGCGAGCCAGCCCGGCCAGCGGCGTCTGCAGCACGGCCGGGGTGGCGCTCAGGTTGACCGCCACCAACGCCTGTTGGCCCTTGTAGTCGCGGCGGTAGGCGTAAATGGTGTCGGCCGTGTTCAGCAGGTGGTAGCTGCCGGTGGCAAACAGCGGCTGCTTCTTCAGCGCAATCAGGTCACGGTAGAAAACCAGCAGGCTGTTCGGATCCTGCGCTTGCTCGGCGACGGTGTCAGTGGCGGCGGCCTGACCGGTCAGCCACGGGGTGCCGGTCGTGAAGCCGGCCGCCGCGGCATCCTGGCGAGCGGTGACCGCATCGGGTGCCGCCGACGCATCCGGTGTGGTCGCCTGTGCGGCCGCGGCATCCGGCGCAGTTGACTGTGCGGCCGCCGGATCCGGTGTGGTCGAGTGTGTCGCCGCCGAATCCGGTGCGGTCGCACCAGTCGCCTGGGCCGCGGCGCCAGCACCGGCGGCCTCACCGCCGGCGACCCCGGCGTCGCCCCAAGGCATCGGGCCCCGGGCCGGCAACTTGTGGGTGCGGTTGACCCAGGCCAGCGCCTCGCCAGCCGAACCCCCCGCGGCCGCGACTTGGGCCACGAAGGCGGTGACGGTCGCGTCGGCGAAGGCCGCGGCGTTGGGCAGCCGCAGGTTTTGCATCCCCAGCTCCTCGCCGTAGTAGATGATCGGAATGCCGCGCTGCAGGTACATCAGCATGGCCAGGCTGCGAGCCTGAAGCGGATCATGCGCCACCCGCGTCGCCAGCCGCGCCATGTCGTGGTTGCTCCAGTACAGCGTCGGTGGGGCGACCAGCGTCTGCTGCCAGGTCGCCTGGACCCTTTTGAACGCCAGCCAATCCATCTCGCGGGGCTGGTAGGCCGCCGGCAGCTGCGGGTTCGCCACCGGCCGGTCCGTGAAGTAGCGGAAGGTCACCACGCTGTCCATCAGCTGATTGGACTTGGCGGTGTAGGCCGCCGCCAGGTCGACGCTGGCGCTGGCCGCCTCGCCGAGCAACACCGCGTCCGGGTAGTCGGCCTTGATGTGCTGGCAAAACGGGCGCAGCCAGTCTTGCACCTGCGGCCGGTTGGCGAAAAACGGCTCGGCGATCACCAGCGCGTCGTCTCCGGCCGCAGTCGGCCAATCCTGGGCCAGCGGCGCCTTGGCGATGTGGATGAACGCATCCAGCCGCAGCCCGTCGATGCCCTTAGCCAGCCAAAAGTCGGCGACGTCTTGCATCGCGTGTCGCACCTCGGGATTGGCCCAGTTGAGGTCGGGCATCCGGCGGTCGAACAGGTGAAAGTACGACTGGCCGGAGCCGGCGGGGTCCGGCGTCCACACCGAACCGCCGAAGAAGCTCCCCCAGTTATTGGGTCGCCGGTTGTTTTGCCCCGCGAAAATGTAGTAGTCGCGGTACAGCGAGTCAGGCGACTGGATTGCATCCTGGAACCAAGGGTGCTGGTCGGAGGTGTGATTCATCACAAAATCCAGAATCACCCGCAGGCCGGCGGCGTGAAGGGCTGCAACCAGCGCCTCCAGGTCGGCCATCGTCCCCATCTGCGGGTCGACGGCGTAGTAGTTAGCGACATCGTAGCCGTTGTCGACCTGCGGCGAGGTGAAAATCGGGTTGAGCCACACCGCGGTCACCCCCAGCGCCTTGAGGTAGGGAATCCGCAGGCGAATGCCGTTGAGGTCGCCGACCCCGTCGCCGTTAGAATCCTGGAAGGACTTGGGGTAAATCTGATAAATGATGGCCTGATCGGACCAAGTCGTCATGGGGATACCTCCTGTTCATGTGCGTGAGCCTGAAGTCGCGGCACGGCCGGTGGTGACGCGGAGGCGGCCGCCGGGGCCGGGCCGAACCACCGCGGTTCGCCGGGTAGCGCGGTACGAAGCGCAACCGGGCTACGCGAGCCGCCGCGACTTTTCTTACCTATACCAGCGTATGGGAATCCGGCGAGCGGCACAAGCATTCGGCCGCTGTTACCGGTCCCAATCGTGCGGCCGTGGCCTGATACCGTTAACAGACGGGCAGTTGCAACGGCCGGACCCAAGTCGCCGGCGCCACGCCAAAAAGGGCCAGCCGGTGGCGACCCGGTTGGCCCAATTCGGTGATTGTGTTCAGTTGTGGCTAGAAGCCCGGGTACTTTTTGAATTCGGCGGCGTCGTTACCGAGCGTGAAGCTGAGCACCATCTTGTGGTCGCCGGCGTATTTGTCGTCGCCGGTCCAGTGCCAGGTCCAGTCGAAGTTCCCGAACGTGATTTGACCATTCACGAGTTTGAACGGCACGTCCCAGTCCTCGAAGTGCAGCGTGTTGCCGCTGATGGTGTAGGGCTCGTTTTCGACCATCGCGTTGCGACCCAGCCACCCCACGCGCATCTGGTGATCATCGAGGAAATAGCCGAAGGGCCAACTGACATTCAGGGTGTATGGCGCCTTGTCCTCGGCATACGCCTTGGCGAAAGGTTCGCCGTCGAACTGCTCGGGCATCAACTGGAAGGACTTGCCGACCAACTGCTTGGTCAGGTCATCGGCGTTCGAGGACGTCTTGTCTACCTTGTCTGCCTTGTCAGCGGCCTTCTTCTTGGTTCCGGTCTCGCCGTCGAGCTTGAATAGCTGGTACTTGAACTCAAGCTCCCTGGATTGCACTTTTTTGCCGTGCCAAAGCATCGGCAGCTCGCTTTCGGCCTTGCTGGTCAGTAGCACGTCGCCTTCGATTGACCCGGCCGCCGACAGGGCGGAGTGCGGCACTACCTTGCCCTTGGCGAACGTGAAAGTCCCGTCGGCCTCGAGTTGAAGTCCGGCGAACGCGTCGAGGTCGGCCGGCGACACCGACTGCGCGATCATCAGCTTGGTTTTGGCGCGGAAGCCCAACTGCGCGGTTCCCTTCGCCTCGACTTGGCCGGAAGATGAGATGTCGGTCTTGCTTTGATGCTTGAACTGCTTGCCGGTTTGGAAGGTCAGCGAGCCGTTTTGGGCGATCTCGAATTTGTACGTGCCGGTGAGCTCGCCGCTCAAATCGAGCACCAGGTTGACCGGCAGCTCGACGCTGACGCCCCAGACTGGCGTGGGAAAGCGCAGGGTACCGACCGGCAGGCCTTCCGCTAAGCGCCAAAAAAACGAGTTCTTAGGTGCGTCCTTGGTGTCGCCGGCCAGCTTCACCTCAAGCGTGTTGCCGAACGTCACGGTGTCGGCCAGCTTGGTCTTGGTCTTGTGCTTAATGAAATCGGTGTGAACCGAGAAGTTGACCTCCCCCGAGGCCGCCATCTCGTCGCTGATGCTAAATCCGGTATCGCTGTCGTCGTCGTCTTTCTTAGCGGCGGCGGCCTTTTTGGTCTGGTACTTGTACTCGAAGCTGAATTTTTGCGCCTTCACCACCTTGGCCTCGGCGTCAAACACGGTTCCCGCGTGTGACCACCCGGTGTGTTCCAGCCCGACGCCTTGCGCCGGCTGGCCGGACACGGTGACGCCCGGGGCCGCGACGAACACGGCCTGGTCAGCCGACACCGTGGTCTGCGGCGCATCCACCAGTGCGATCACCGCGTCGACCTTGGCATCGGTCACGGTCAAAACGGTCTGGGTCGACTGGACCACAACGCCGGTCACCCGCACCGCGACGCCGCCGTAGTTGTAGCCGAACGGCGGCAGGTACAGGCAGTCGCCGACGCGGTAATCGACCGTGGTGTCGTTGACAACCACCCGGGCGTGAGCCGGGTCGATGCGGTAGCCGGCCGCGGTTGACAGCGCGGCCGCGGTGGTTTTCAACACCAGGGTGCCGCCGTTTTTGGTCAGCGCCTGACCGAGCCGCAGCTTGCCGGTGGCCGCCTGCACCTTGTAGGCGTTGCGGCCGCCGGGCGTCAGATTTGCATCAAGGCCAGCGCCGCGGATGCGGTAGCGGTGCGACTTGACCAGGCGCGTCGTCAAAACACCGCCTCGCAGCGACAGGGTTCGCTCGGTCTTGGCGTCGCGGTCGGCCACCGTCACCCGCGTATTTTTTTCGCCGCTCACCCGGGCGGTGAACGGCACCAGCCGTGTTGTGGCCACCGTGTCGTAGCGAATCCGGGTGGCTACCGCGTATACCTTGCCCGAGCGGGTGAACCGCACCTGGCTGCGCGTCTCGTCGGTTGCGACCACCGGTTGCCCGAGGGCCAGCACCAGACCGCCGCCGGTCAACCCAATCAGCACGATGGCCACCGCCGCGCGGCGCCGCCGCAGCAGCCAAAACGCCCCGCCAGCGCCGAGCACCACCACCACGGCGCCGGCCGCAAGCCACCAGGTCGCGTGGCCGGCGTAGCGAACCGTCGCGGCGCTGCCGGCCACCGTTACCTTGCCCGAGCCCGGCGCCACCGTGAAGGCCAGCCGCCGTTGGCCGCTCAGCCCGAAGCGCTTGATGCGCCAGGTCAGCTTGCCGCTTTGGCCGGCCAGCGCCTTGGGCAGCGTCGCGGTCACCTGCACGTTGCGGTAGTCACGGTCGCTGTTGTTTTTCAAAATCAAATCGTAGCCGTTGGCCGTCGCGTTCTTGACGATGGCCGTCTGCAGCGGCGCGGTGGCCGCCGCCACCGGCTGCGGTCGCCAGGACAGGCCGACCGCGGTTGCGATCAGCGCAATCAGCGCCACCACAGCCGCGCGTGTTCCTCGTTTCATCATCCAATCCCCCTACTTCAACTCCGTTTGACGCATCAAAAAAGCTAATCCGCAAAAATGGGGCCGCCGCGCTGTTTTGCGCGACCGGTGACCCTTTTTCAAAGATTGGCTCAACGATTCTGACACGCTCTGGGTAAAACGTTAGCACAGTCGGCGACACGCGCCAACCGAGAGGCTCAACGGTGACTAACGGGAGTGGCTAACACCTCCATTCGGCGGTCAGGGCTTCTCAAAGCCCGGAATCTGCTGAATCTGGGCGGCGTCGTCGGAGAGAGTGAAGGACAGCGTCGCCTTGTACGTCTTCTTGGTCTCAGCATGAGTTTGCACCACGTTTTGAAACTTCACCTGCCCGTTCGTCACGGTGAACGGAATGGCGTAGGCGACGCCCTGCTGGTCCTTGAAGCGCAGCCGGTTGCCGGTGGTCGTGTAGGTCACCGTTGCCACCGGCCCACTCCCACTGTAGTACCTGACCTTCATCCGGTGGTCGTCGATGAAGTAGCCGAACGGATACGGCACTTTCGTCACCCACCCCGGTGCCTGGTCCCACCCAGTCGGCTCGTCTTGCGGAAAGACGTCCAGCGGGTCCTTGCCGTCGACCTGCTCAAGCATCATCTGAAACGCCTTCCCCGCCAGCAGCTTGCGCGGATCGTTGGCCGCCGCCTCCGCCTTTTTCTTGGCGGCGGCTTCGGCCTTTTTCTTATCGTCGGCTTTCTTCTTTTTGTCTGCTTTCTTTTGGGCCGCCGCCTTCTTCTCCCGTTCGTCCTTGGTGCTGTACTTGAACGACCCCAACTTTAATGTCCATTCATTGCTTTCCAGTGAATCGCCCTTCCACAGCTTGGGCAGTTTGCTCTCAGCCTTCAAACTTGAGACCAGGTTGCCCTCGATCGAGACATCAGTAGCCGTGGTGTTTTTCAGCTTGACCAGATCTGTCCCGAATTCAAAGTTCGCGTCGCCGACCACCTCGAGGCCTGAGAACCCTTCGATACCAACGACCGAGGCGCTTTCCAAAACCACCGCCTCTGGCGAGATGCTGGCGCCGACGGTCACTTTCCCGGTCATGTCGATTGAGCCGCCGGACGTCGCCTCAAGCTTCGGGTCAAATCTCACTTTACCATTATCTACTGTGACGGAGGCCTCTTGCGTCACCCCTGCGTCAACACTCGCCGTGACGCTGCCATCAAATGTGACGGACAGCTTCACCGGCGCGTGGATGCTGAGGCCAGGTATCGCAAGTGGAAAGTACATCTCACCAATTTTGAGGCCGTCGGTCAACTTCTTGAACGCCTTGAGATTCTTGGTACTGCCCTTAATTTCAACGCTCGCTTCGTTGCTAATCTCAAGCTTTTCGGAGAGACTTGCGTTGAACTTTCGAAAAAGGAAATCGGCATGGAGCGACGTCTCAATAGTCCCCGACGTCTCAAGCGTATTGCTGAGCGTAATGGCGGTGTCTTCTCCATGCTCCTTGGGCCATTCAGTTGTCAACTCATCGGCCGCGACCCCTTTGGCGGAATGGTCGATGGTCAAAAACCCCATCTTCGCCATCCCCACCCCGGCCACGGGCTGGCCGGACAC
The DNA here is from genome assembly GCF_054785075.1 of Lacticaseibacillus suihuaensis. Classification (NCBI taxonomy): domain Bacteria; kingdom Bacillati; phylum Bacillota; class Bacilli; order Lactobacillales; family Lactobacillaceae; genus Lacticaseibacillus; species Lacticaseibacillus suihuaensis. The sequence goes on from NZ_BAAGBJ010000004.1 coordinate 84,843, forward strand.
CTTGACGCCTGGGGCCGGGACGAATACGGCCTGGGTGACCGACACCTTGGTCTTGGGCGCATCCACCGTTGCGACCACCGCGTCGACCTTGGCGTCGGTGACGGTCAGGCTCGTCTGGGTCGCCTGGGCATCGACGGCCGTGACGCGAACCGCGGCGCCGCCGTAGTTGTAGCCGAACGGTGGCAGGTAGAGGCGGTCGCCGACACGGTAATCGCTGGTCACGCCGTCGACGATCACGCGTGAATGGGCCGGGTCGATGCGGTAGCCGGCCGCCGTCTGCAGAGCGGTTGCGGTGGTTTTCAACACCATCGTGCCGCCGTTTTTGACAATGGCCTCGCCCAATTGCAGCTGGCCGGTTGCCGCCTTCACCTTGTAAGTGTTGCGGCCGCCGGGCGTCAGGGTCGCGTCAAGGCCGGCGCCGCTGATGCGGTAGCGGTGCGACTTGATCAGCCGGGTCGCCAGGACCCCGCCGCGCAGCGCGATAGTTCGCTTGGTCTTGGCGTCGCGGTCGCTCACGGTCACGCGAGCAGCCTTTTCGCCGCTCACCCGGGCGGTGAACGGCACCAGCCGGGTCGCGCCGGCCGCGTCGTAGCGAATCGCCGTGGTCACGGTGTAGACCTGACCATCGCGGGTAAAACGGGCCTGGCCGTGCGTCTCGTCGGTCGCGGCCACCGGCTGCAGCAGCGTCAGCGCCAGGCCGCCACCCGCGGCGCCGACCAAAAGCAGCAAAAGCGCGGCCTTGCGCCGCCGCCAGAGCCAAAAGGCCCCAGTGCCGCCGATCAGCACCATCAAGGCGCCGGCCGCAACCCACCAGACTTGAAACTGCGCGTAGTGAACCTGCGCCGCCTTGGTCGCCACGGTGACTTGGCCCGACCGCGGGTGAATCGTGAACGGCAGCCGCTGCTGGCCGCTCAGTCCGAACTTGGCGATGCGCCAGGTCAGCTTGCCGCTTTGGCCGGCCAGCGCCTTGGGCAGCGTCGCGGTCACCGTCACGTTGCGGTAGTCGCGGTCGCGGTTGTTCTTCAAAATCAAATCGTAGCCGTTGGCCTCACCGTTCTTCACAATCACGGTTTGCAGCGGCTGCCCCGCGGCCGCCACCGGCTGCGGTCGCCAGGCGAACCCGACCGCCACCGCGAGCAGCGCCACCAACCCCATCAGGGTGGTTTGCACTCTTTGTAACATATCTCAACCTCCGTTACCGATTTCACAATCGGCGTCCCTCACCATTTTGGCGCAAAAAAATAGCCAACCCCCAAAATAGTCATCGCCACGCGCGTTACGAATATGCAACTCGCGGCCTGTGATAATTATTTCATGTGATTAGCTAATCGATTTTTACAAATCTCGTGTTATAACGGTTATATTTTAACCCCGCTATAACGGAACCGCAACCCCAAAAATGGCGGCGTCAATGCGTCGCCAGCACCCGCTTGCTCAGGATGTTCAGCTGGGCGTCCAGCTCGTAGACAATCGGCTGGGCGTTAGCGACCTCGACCCCGTCGATGGCTGCGTCACTGATGCCTTCCAGGTACTTGATCAGGGCTCGCAGCGTCGAGCCATGGGCAACCACCAGCTGCGGGGCACCGGCGATCAGCCGCGGGGCGATCGCATCCACCCAGTACGGCACCAGCCGGGCTTCGGCGTCTTGCAGGCTTTCGCCCCGCGGCACGATGGCCCGAGGAAAGCCGGCGTAGCGCCGGCCACCTTGGGCATGGGCCAACAGTGGCGGCAGATCGCAGTAGCTGCGGCGCCAGGCCGCCACCTGGCTGGCCCCGAACAGCTCGCGGGTTCGCTGCTTGCTCAGGCCGCGCAAGGCGCCGTAGTGCCGCTCGTTGAGCCGCCAGGATTTGGTGATCGGCAGCCAGTTTTGGCCAATCGCGTCCTGCACCAGGTAGGCCGTCGCGATGGCGCGTTGCAAAACCGAGGTGTGAACGTGGCCGAACTGGATGCCGGTCGCGGCCAACGCGGCGCCGGCGGCCTGGGCCTGGGCGACACCCTTGGCGGTCAGCGGGACATCCGACCAGCCGGTGTACGTGTTCGTGAAGTTGGCGGTGCTTTCTCCGTGCCGGAGCAGAACTAATTCGACCATGTGGCGACCTTTCGCGAGCGTGGCGACGCCCGGTTTTCTTAGCTTCCATTATACCCTGATTCAAATTTTTTTGAAAATGGGTGGAAAATGAGATAATGGTTAGATATACTTAGTTACATCTAATCGAATTCTGGGAGCGTGTTGTCTATGAAAATCTGGGTCCCCGGGACGGTCACGTCCCTGGTGCAGCCGGCGTTCGCCTTCGCGATCGACCGCGGGGTGACGGTGACGGTCGGGCCGGCTTGGTACGAGTGGGAGGTCGCACACGCCGACCCCACCCTGCCGCACGATGAGTCCAATCTCATCGTCGCCGTCGCGCAGACGGTGGCGCCGGGGCTGGAGCCGCACCAGCTGTCGGTCGCCTCGACGCTGCCGACCGGCATGGGCCTGGGCAGCTCCCTGGCCGCCACCTTGGCCGGGGTCAGCCTGGCCAGCGCCTTGGGCGACCACCCCTTGAGCGAAAACGAGCAGATCGCCCACACCGCCTTTTTCGAGCCGGACGAACTGGCCATTCGCACCGCCCTGGCCGGCGGCGGCCTGCAGCAGGGCGAAACCGGCACGGCCCCGTTGAGCATCGCCGGGCTACAAGGCGCCGTCTACCTGCCGACGCAGGTGCCGGCCGTCGCGGTGCCGGCTCGCCCGACCCTGGCGCCACCGGCCATCGCCGACCTGCTGGCGGCGATGCAGCGCTGTGACGGCACCTGGTTGCGGCGGCATTTTCCCCTGGAGGCGCAGGTCACGGCCAGCTATTACCCACATGCGGAAATGGTGTCCCGCGCGGTGGTCGCCACCGGCGGCTTCGCCTGCTTCGCCTCGGGCAACGGCCCGGCCCTGATCTGCCTGGCGCCGGCCGCCCTGCCCGACTTCCTGGTGCGGCTGCGCGAACGCCTGACAGCCGGTACGGTCCTGCCGCTGACGATTAGCGCGGAAGGGCTGAGCATCAGAGCGTGAGCCCGAGCGCCTTTAGCGGGACGGGTAGCCTAGCCGTGGTGCTTGAGGCCCGGGCCTGGCCTCAAGCGACGAGGCGTAGCTAGATCCCGGGCCAGAGTCTATCTTGACGACATGAACGCAAACACCCGCGATGCAAGACTGAAGCCACGGCTTCGGTCTCGCATCGCGGGTGTTTTTGATATGGCGCAGCCGCCGTTGGGAATCAGCCCTACTTGGCGTCGTCTGGCTTTGGGGGCTGAACGGCCTTGCCGTTTTGGGTCATGTGCTTGTAGTTCACAACGGTTTTGTGCTTCAGGTCCTCGACGACCTCGGCATCCGCGTTGTCGAACTTGTCGATGGTCAGCATCGCGGAGTTGGCGTACAACTTCTCGATGGTGCCGGTGAAGGACAGCGGCACGTTCGCGCTTTTCTTGACGTCGACCGTCGATCCTACTGTAATTTCTTGTGCCATGTTTTCCCCCGTATCTTTGCCTAAGTGTCGCAACTGTTCCTATTATACCACAACGGGGGCAAGACACTCAGCTGGCGGAGATGATCGGCGCTTCGGCCGGCTCGGGCTGGCCCGGCACCAGCACCTCCATGCGCTTGTTGGCGATCACCGTCATGTGCAAAAGCTCACGCGCATTCATGCGGTCCTTGGGGTCGAACTCGTCGATCTGCACCAGGCAGGAGTTCTCGTAGCACTTGGTCACCGTGCCGATGAAGTCGTGTTCCATGTTGCCGTTCGCCTGGCACTTGACGACGGCCCCCTTCGTGATGTTGGTCATGTGAAAGCCCTCCCAATATTTTGATAACTAGAGTATATCAAAATCCGGGTTATGGTAAAAATAATTTTTAACTTTTTATTTTAAAGCAGTTGGTTATCGCAACGATTGGCTCAGCCGCGAACCTGACCGTTGCCGCGAATCGCGTACTTGATGGTGGTCAGCTGCGCCAACCCCATCGGCCCCCGGGCATGCAGCTTCTGGGTGCTGATGCCGATTTCCGCGCCGAAGCCGAATTCCGCGCCGTCCGTGAAGCGCGTCGACGCGTTAACGTAGACGCAGGCGGCGTCGACCGCGTTGAGGAACCGCTCGCTGGCCGCGTAGTCGTTGGTGACGATGGCCTCGGAGTGGCGGGTGCCGTGCTGATTGATGTGGGCGATTGCATGGTTCAGGTCGGGAACCACCTTCACGGCCATGATCAAGTCGTTGTACTCCGTGTCCCAATCCGCTTCCGTCGCCGGCGTCATCGCCGGCCAAAGGGTACAGGCGGCCGCGTCACCCCGCAGCGTTACGCCGTGTGCGGCCAGCGCCTGGGCCAACCGAGGCACCGCCTTTGCCGCAATCGCCTCATGCACCAACAGCTTTTCGGCGGCGTTGCAGACGCTGGGCCGCTGCACCTTGGCGTTGACCACGATGCGCTCGGCCATCGCCAGGTCGGCCGCCGCGTCGACGTAGATGTGGCAGTTGCCGGCGCCGGTTTCGATCACCGGCACGGTCGCCTCTTGCACCACCGCCTGAATCAGCCGGGCGGAGCCGCGCGGAATCAGCACGTCCAAGTAGCCGTCCAGGTGCATCAAGGCCGTGGCGCTGGCGCGGCTGGCGTCGCCCACCAGCTGCACCGCGGTCTGCGGCAACCCGCAGGACGCAAGCGCCGCCTGCACCACCGCGGTCAGGGCCCGGTTGGTCACAAGCGCCTCGTGACCGCCGCGCAGAATCACCGCGTTGCCGCTTTTGAGCGTCAGGGCCGCGGCGTCGACGGTCACGTTCGGCCGCGCCTCGTAGATCATCCCGATCACGCCCAGCGGCACCCGGCGCGGCTGGATCTCGAGGCCGGCGTGGGTCACCCAGCCGGCGTCCCGCCGCGCGGTGGGATCCGGCAGCGCCGCCACCGCCCGGACTCCGGCCGCCATGTCGGCGATTCGTGCGTCGGTCAGCCGCAGCCGGTCCAGGAACTTGGTTGGCGCCGTCGCGGCCGCCGCGAGGTCCTGCGCGTTGGCGGCCAGAATCGCCGGCGTCTCCGCCTCGAGCTGCTCGGCCATTGCGAGCAGCGCCGCGTTTTTGTCATCGGTGGTCAAAAGGGCCAGCTGCGTCGCCGCGGCTCGGGCGGCCTGGCCCATGGTGGTTAAGTTCGTCATTTCACGTCCTCCTTTTCGGCTGGGGCAAACCAGGTGCCGATGGGCTCACCGGCCACCACCTGCAGCAGCACCCGCGGATCCGCGCCGCTGCACAGCACCATCTGCTTGCCGGCGTCAAGCATCGTCGACGCAGCCTTGAGCTTGGTCACCATGCCGCCGGTGCCAAACCGGCTGCCGGTGCCGCCGGCCCGTTGAATCTGCGCCGCAGACACCGCGGTCACCCGCGGAATGCGCGAGGCCGCCGGGTCGCTGCGCGGATCGGCGGTGTACAGGCCGTCGATGTCGGACATCACGATCAAAAGGTCGGCGTCGATCTGCGTGGCCACCAGCGCCGACAGCTGGTCGTTGTCGCCGAAGGTCGTGCGGTGGTCGAGCTCATCGACGGCGACCGAGTCGTTCTCGTTGATCACGGGAATCGCCCGGGCGGCGAGCAGCGCGTCGATGGTGTCCAGCACGTGCTGGCGCGACACCGGGTAGTCGAACACATCGTGCGTCAAAAGCAGCTGGGCGGCCTGGGCGTCGTAGTCGGCGAAGCGCTGCGAGTACAGGCGCATCAGCTCGCTTTGGCCGATCGCCGCAAGCGCCTGCTGGGCGGCGATGGCGACCGGCCGCTCACTGAGGTGCAGGCGGTTGAGCCCGACCCCGATGGCCCCGGAGGTCACCAAAACGACGGCCAGCCCCTGGTTGGTCAAGGCGGCCAAGGCGTAGGCCAGGCGGTCGATGGTTTGCAGGTTGATGGTGCCGGAGGGGTGAATCAGGCTGCTGGTGCCGATTTTGACCACCACCCGGCGGCAGTTGAGAACACGCATGAGCGACTCCTTTTGCGCAAAAAAGCCCGCTTTGATCGAGACACCCCACCGGGCGGTACCATTCTCGTTCAAAGCTAGGCTTTGCGCTTTTGATTGCGGATTTAACTGAAGGCTCGGCTAGGATTCGGCACTGTACACGGTGTTTCCAGCTTCCCACCGCTCTCTGAGTACGCCTACTTGGGCCAAGAAATTACCTGAATTGTAGCCGGCGGGAAAACGAATGTCAAGGGCTGCTTCGCCTGATATAATGAAGTGACACACAACACTTGGAGGTCCCAACATGAGCCCAATGCCCCACTGGCGCCGCAACATCAACCTGTTTCTCGGCGGTCAATTTCTCTCCGGCATCACGACCATGATTGTTCAATACGCGATCATCTGGTACCTGACCAAGCAAACCGGCTCGGCCACGATTTTGAGCTACGCCACACTGGTCGGGATGCTGCCGATGGTACTGCTCAGCCCGTTCGTCGGCGGCTTCATCGACCGCACCCACAAAAAAAGGCTGCTGATCGGCGCCGATTGGGTCGTCGCCGCCTTCGCCTTGGCCCTATTTTTCATCGGCCACGACCGGTTTCCGCTCTGGCTGGTTTTTGTCAGCTTGGCGATGCGTGCCATCGCCCAGACCTTCCAGATGCCGACGATTCAGTCGCTGATCCCGACGCTGGTGCCCGAGGCCGAGCTCACGCGCATCAACGGACAGCTCGGCATGGTGCAGTCGGCGAACATGCTGATTGCACCGGCGCTTGGCGCGTTCTTGTTCAGCCTCGTCGACATTCGCTGGCTGATCCTGCTGGACGTGCTGGGCGCGGCGCTTGGTACCTTGATGCTGTTGCCGGTTCGCATCCCCCACCGCCCGGCCGCGGATGCCGGCACCCCGGTCTGGCAAGACACCAAGGCCGGCTTCACCATGCTGCGGGGCCGCCGCGGCCTCTGGGCGATCACCGTCTTGGGCATGGCCTTCACGCTGGTGTTCATGCCGGCGGCGAGCCTGTACCCGCTGATGACCATGCAGCACTTCCACGGCAGCGTCGGCCAGGCCGGCCTGATCGAGGTCGTCTACTCCGCCGGGATGCTCCTCGGCGGCGCCATCATCGGGCTGTTCGGCAGGTGGCGCGACCGGATGCGGCCGATCATCTTCGCCTACCTGATTTTGGGCGTCACCATCGGCGCCAGCGGCCTGTTGCCCGGCACCCAAAAGGCCTTCTGGTGGTTCGTCGGGCTCAACGCACTGGCCGGCATCGGGACGCCGTTCTTCAACACCCTTTTGATGGCGATGATCCAGCAGAGCTTCCCGCCCGAGCGGCTCGGCCGCGTCCTCGGCGTGTTGAACGCCTTGATGAGCCTGACCGGCCCGGTCGGCCTGATTTTCGCCGGGCCGCTGGCGGATCGCTTCGGCGTGGCGACCCTCTTCGTCATCGCCGGCGTCGGCACCCTGCTTTGCGGCGCCGTGACCTGGCTGTTGCCGGCCACCCGCACCTACGACCGGCGCCTGCAGGCCGAAACCCCGCAGACTCCAACGCAATCGAACTGACCAAAAAGCCGCCGCATCGCGGCTTTTTTGGGCTGCGGTCGCCAGCTTGCCACAATTGATCGGCGAAAAGGCCGTCGCACGGGGCTTGCAAGCAGATTGCTTGACGGTTCGCGCCGCCGCCTGTTAGACTCTGGCGCAAAAGGAGGGAGTGCGATGACAAAAGTTGAAACCCTGCTCTTTGCCGCCGGGGCCTTGGTGCTGGGCCTGCAGCTTATGCTGGCCGTGCTTGGGGCCGGCGAGCACCGGGCGCTGACCGCTCGCCTGGCCGGCTACGTCCTGGCGCAGGCCGCGGCGGTGGTCGCTAACGGCTTTTTGATTGCCGCGTTCTTGCAGAACCACGACTTCGAAACCGGCCAGGTCACCACGACGGGCCGCTTCGACCTGCTGGCGCTGGCCAGCCTCGCGCTGTTCATCGGCGGCCTGCTGACGTACGGCCACCGCGAACCGCAGCGGCCGCGCTAGGCGGCCGGGTACGACTGCACGGCTGCCTCAGGCTCAAAGCGGCCGCTTCATCAGGCCGCGCAAAACTGTAAAAGGCCTGCCAAACCCGGCAAATTCGGATTTGACAGGCCTTTGTGTGTCGGCCCAGCAGCCGCGGTGAACGGCAGCCTTAGCGTCTGAGTCTGCGGCAGTGGCATTGCGGGGCGTCTGCGTCTGGGTCTACATCTGCCGCAGCGGCGCTTCGTGGCGTCTGCGTCTGCGGTATCGCGACCGGCCGCGGTGCCGGCACCTGCGACTAACGGCTGGCCTGCGCCCAGGCCGCGTCCAGCACCGCTTGCCACCCGCCGTGGTTCGGCCGCGTCAGCCGCGCCACCGCGTCAGCCGCAGGGACCAGCGCCGCGTCGGCAACCTCCGTCGCCTGCAGGTGAAGTGGCTCACGCAACAAGTGGGGCAGCACCACCGCAAAGCTTTGCTCGACCCAGTCGCGGTACCAGGTGGTGGCAAAGCAGTCGGCCGCGGTCAGCGGCACGGTCAGCCCGAGCTCCTCTTGCAGCTCGCGGGAGGCCGCCGCGGCGCCGGTTTCGCCTTGCAGCGCCGAGCCGCCGGCGGCGACATCCCAGGTGTCGGGTTGGTTGAGCTTCTGGTGGCCGCGCCGCTGAATCAAAACCCGCCCGTCCGGCGCGAACACCCACACCGCCACGGTCAGATGGTAAAAACCGACCGGCATCGCGTCGCCGCGCCGCTGGGTGCCGCAGACGCGAAAGTCGCGGTCGTATAGGTCCCACAGTTCATCGAGTTTGTCTGTTGTCATGTGCCACCTCCTGCAGGCATTGTACCTCAGACTTTACCTGCCGCCAAAATAGTGTAGGATTAAGGCAGCGAATCTCGTCAAAGGAGTGTTACAGATGGCTGACACAACACAACGCATCGCCTTACTCGCCGATGTTCACGGCAACCAAACCGCGCTGGAGGCCGTTTTGGCGGATGCCGACGCGCAAGGCGCCACCGCGACCTGGTTTCTCGGCGACCTGTTTTTGCCCGGCCCAAGCACCGCGGGGCTGGTGGCGCTGCTTGAGGCCCGGCACCCGGGCGTGTGGCTCAACGGCAACTGGGAAGGCGCGATGCTTGAAATCGCCGACGGCACCCAGCCGCTTGACGGTCCGACCGTGGTCTACCTGGCGATGCTGACCCGGTACGCCCAGCGCCACCTCTCTAGCACCCAGTGGCAGCAGGTCGCCGCGCGGCCCTTCGTCACCACCCGCCAGGTCAACGGCCTGACCATCGTCGCCGCCCACAACTCGCGGCTGGCCCCGGACGGCCGCTCGCTTTACCCGAGCCAGCCGCAGCCGGCCTTCGACGCGCTGGTCGGCGATGCCGATCTCGCCGTGTACGGTCACACGCACCAGCAGCTCATGCGGTCGAGTTCACAAGGTCAGCTGATTGTGAATCCCGGCGCAGTCGGTCAGCCGTACAGCCCGTGGCCGCAGTTTTTCAAGGATCAACGCGCCCATTACGCCCTCCTCACCATCGACCCCGCCGGGCGGCTCGACGTCGCGTTCCGCAAGGTGCCTTACGATATTTCCCGGGAAATCGCCCGGGCCGAGGCCGCCGGTCTGCCTTATGCCGACTTGTACCGCCACCTGCGCGAAACCGGCGAAACGATCACCCACGACCAGGCGCTGCTCGGCCGCATCAACCGCGAGCGCGGCTACGATGAGGCCGCCCAAGCGGCGTTCGGTGGTCGGCCATGACCTACCAGGAGCTGGCCGAGCAGCTGGCGGATTCGCTGATGGGCGATTTTCCCATGTGCGAGATCTACGCCTCGCTGGCCATCGACCCGGTGGACAAAACCGACCCGGCGGCGACGCTGACCATCGTTCACGAGCCGCCGCAGTTCGCCACCTACCTGGTCTTGCTCGGCGACACCGTCGGCTGGAGCTGGGACACCGAGGCCATCGACATGCAGCTCAAAAACGCCACCAGCGACCCGGCCAAAACCAAGCGGGTCCTGACCGCGTTAATTCGCCGTTTCGTGGCCAAAACCGAGGGTCAACCAACTTAACGCGTCTGTCGCATCACCCGGACTTCAGGGCGGCGACAGGCGCGTTTTGATTGTCGAGCGGCGGCCGCAGATGACGGTCAGGCCGCCGCGGTTCAGGGCCGAAAGCCGCTGCAAGGTCGCGAACCGACGCAGAATTGCAAACCGACGAACGGATGCGAACCGATTCAAGGGCGCGAGCCGGTTCAGGGCCACGAACCGACGCAGGGCCCAAAGCGGTTCAAAGCGGCAGAGCGATTCAGGGCTGCAAGTCGCAGTCCAACCGCGGGACGACCAAGTGCGACGCCTCCCGCCGCGGATCACGACTGCGGATTCTCGGCATTGCGCAGCCACGCGCCAAAGAGCCGCTCAAGGTAAGCCGAATCGGTCAGCCGCTCGCGGTCAATACGCAGCGGCGGCGCCGCACTGGTGCTGGTCGGCGGGGTCAACAGCACCGGTTTCCAGATGGCCGACAACAGTCTTGCGTGAGGCGCCAGGCGGCCGTGCTGCCTGGCCATCACGCTGCGTTGGGCGGCCTGAAGCGCCACGAAGTTTGCGGTCTTGGCATCCGGCACCCAGGCCGCCGCGCGTTTTTGGTAATCGCCAAAGGTCAGGCTGCCGGCCGAAAGCTGAGCGTCCAAGGCAGCGAGCCCCGGGACAAAACCGTGGCGCCGCTGCCACCGACTGCTGAGGTGACGCACCCGGCGCAGGTTTTCATCCTGCAGCCGCAGCGCCACCCCCGCGTAATCTGGATCCAGGCGGTTGAGCAGCGCCAGCGTTCCGCCGACTTGCAGCTCATCGCCTGGATTGACCCGGGCGGCCGCCAGCGTCGCGGTGAACGGCAGCAAAAGCGTGGTGCTGACCGTCATCCCATCGTCTTGGGTGGCCGCGTCGCCGCTTGCGGTCACGCTTTCCACCGCCGTGATCAGGCACAGTGCCTTGAACACATCGCCGGCCGGCCGCAGCGCGGTCACCACACTGCCGCCGGTCACCGTCAGCGTGGCGGCCACCTGATTCTTAGGCTGCTTGGTTGCCATGGTCATCGCCTCACCTGGGATGCATCGCTTGGGATTGGCGTCGCGATGCCGTGCTGCTTGCGGTAGGTGGCCTGGCGCATGATGCGTCCCAACACCATGCGCTGGTAATTGGGGTCTCGCGCCAGCGCGTGGTCGCTCACCGTGGTTTTGGGGTAAACCGCGTCGTGACCGCCCAACTGCAGCCGGTGAACCTCACGCGGGACCTGCACCAGCGGCATTGACGGAGCCAGCGCCTCGAGCTTGCGCGTCAGCTCGGCCTGCAGCGCATTTTGCCGTCGAACCAGCGCCGCTCGCGGCACAATGTCTTGCCACCGCGCCATCAGCGCCAGCTCCCGCTTCACGAATTGGTCGAATGTGATCTCGTCGGCCAAAAACGCCGCGGTCAGCCGGCGCCAGGCCGGCGACTTGGGGTGACGCTTGGCAAGGCCGCTGGCCGCCGCAACAATATGCGTCCTTGTGCGATGCCTTAGAGTTTGAACGCGCCGCATGGCATTCCCGACCAGTTTCAGTTGCACAAACCCCATCTCCCCGGTCGCCCAGAACTCGTCTCCCACACCCCAGGCCACCGGCGCCAGCGTGAAGGCTGCGGTGAAAGCGACAAACCCGATCTCATCAGTCTCCTGTCGCGTCTTGCCCTCCCCATCCAGCAACGCCAAAAACCGTACCTCGAGTAACTGAACCGGCTGCAGTCGCTCAGTATTGATAATGGCCTCGCCCAAATATCCGCCAGTCACCAAAGCCCGAAAAAACGTCTTTGTCATCCCCTCACCTCCGTAATAATTATATTTCAAATGAGCTAATTTGTAACTTTATATGCTTGTAGGAATGTTTTTTGGTTACCTATATGCCCCATTTACACAACTTTTACAATTCGCTCGGCATAAAAACGCTTGCATTTGCTGGCGCGACATGATAGACTTCAAGCATGGGTGATCCATGCACGGCGACGACCCGGCCAATTTCCTCATCCTCATCTGATGAACGTCGACCTATGTCGACCACGTCCGCGGCGTGAGTGTCTAGCGACGAAGAAATTCGCGTAAAAGAAAACAGCTTAACTGGTTTGAGTCCAGAAATTGGCTGGGTCGTCGAGCACCATCCCCTCTCGCATACGCGTGACACACACCTCGCCGGCTTTGCCGCGCCGCGGTGTGTGTCTAAAAACCAAAGCGCCTCCAACCGGTTGACCCGGCTGGAGGCGTTTGTGTGCCCAAAATTCCACCCCACCTCACGGACTGGGGTGAGGCTTACCCGTGAGAACGCCACGCTTCTCGAAATTTCATAATCGCGCGATTGCGTCGAAGTCGTTCGCCCCTTGCAGACAGCTGCCTACCCAGCGCAAATTCTAGGATTCATAGACAAATTTTGTCCTCAGTTCATTGTTTATGGATGAAAATTCGGCTATAATCTGGTGAAAATAAGGCGTGCGATGCGCCGCGAGGAGGAAAAAATGCCTTACCAGGGAAACGATTCAATCGAGATCTTTAACGCCAGAAAGGCGCGGCAGCAGCTGCGGCTGCTGGGGGCCGCCCGTTACACCGGCTTCACCGACCTGTCGGGTCTGCGCATGTGGCACGACACCCGGGCCGATCACCGCGCCGTGCCGACCGAAGCCGAGGCCGACTGGCAGGACGCCGCCATCGGCACCCAGTGGGAGGGCCGCGACCAGTACTTTTGGCTGCAGTTCCCGCTGCACTTGGACCCGACGGCTGCGGAACGTGCGGTGGTGCGGCTGGATCTTGGCCGCACCGGCGACGGTTACAACGACGGCTACGAAGGGTTGGCCTACATCAACGGCGAGCGGTACCAGGCCGTCGACACCAACCATGAGGAGCTGTTTTTGGACCCCGCCGAGTTCGGCGGCGATAACGTGGTGTCGGTTCTGATGTGGTCCGGCCTTGAAGGCGGCGGGCCAAAGAAAATTCAGCACTACGCGATCAAAACCGCGGCGGTGGGGCGGGAACGCATGCCAATTCGCGACGCCTACACCTACCTGTGGAACATCATCGACCTGATCCCGGAGCTGGCCGATGACGAGCCGCTCAAGTACGATTACGTGCGGCTGGTTCGCAACACCTTCAAGCGCTTCTTCTGGGCCACCGCCGACACCGCGGCGATCACGGCGGCCTGCACCGCCGCCTTGGCCGAGATTCACGCGTTCACCAAGGCCCATGCCGGGCAGAAGCTCGGCTTTGATGTCGCGGCCATCGGGCAGACCCACATCGACGTCGCTTGGCTGTGGCGCTATCGCCACACCGCCGAAAAGGCCACGCGGTCCTTCACCACGGCGCTGCGCCTGCTCAAAGAGTTCCCGGAATTCAAGTTCTTCTACTCCACCCCGCAGGTTCACGATTTCATCGAACAACGCGCCCCGGAGCTGTTCGCTCAGATCAAGGACTACGCCAAGGACGGCCGCTGGGAGGCCGACGGTGGCACCTGGGTCGAACCCGACACCAACCTGCCGAGCGGCGAATCCCTGACCCGCCAGTTCCTGTACGGGTCGGCTTATTTCAACGACAAACTCAATGCCAAGCAGACCGTGCTGTGGCTGCCCGATGTGTTCGGCTACTCCTACGCGCTGCCGCAGATCATGAAGGGGTTTGGCATCGATCACTTCGTCACCTCCAAAATTTCCTGGAACGACACCAACCGGGCGCCGCACGACACCTTCGTCTGGCGCGGTCTGGACGGTTCCGAGGTGCTGACGTACTTCTTGACCACCACCGAGGTCACCTACGATTACAGCAAGCCCGAGATGTTCAAGTACACCTACAACGGCGAAATCACGCCGCGGGTCATCCTGCAATCCTACCGCGCCTACAAGGATAAGCAGCTCAACCACCGCATCATGATGCCTTACGGGTTCGGCGACGGCGGCGGCGGTGCGACCCGCGAGATGGTCGAAAACATTCGGGTGATTAACGAGCTGCCGGGCATGCCGCGCATTCACAACGAACGCGTCGACGACTTTTTCGACACCTTGGAGGACCAGGTCGCCCAAAACGGTGAGCAGTACCCGGTTTGGGCCGGCGAGCTGTACTTGGAGTACCACCGCGGCACCTACACCTCCCAGGCGTTCGTCAAACGCGCCAACCGCAAGCTGGAGTTCGCGCTCAAAAACCTGGAGCTGGCTCGCACGATCCAGCGCGTCTTCGACGGCGTCGCCTACCCCAAGGAAGACCTGAACCGCACCTGGGAAATCTTGATGAAGACCCAGTTCCACGACGTTCTGCCGGGTTCTGCGATTCAGGAAACTTACGAGGACGTTCACGCCGACGTCGCGACCATGACCCAGACCATCGCCGATTTGACCCCGGCCGGCGGTACCGCGCTGACTTTGACCAACCCAAGCGGCACCCTGGCGCTTGGTGAGGCCGCAATTGATGAGCCGCGTGAGGGCCGCTTCGCCTTGGCCGACGGCACCCCGCTGGCGGCAATCCGCCAAGACCAAGGCTACCGCCTGATCAACGTGCCGCTGGCGCCGCTGGCCAGCACCAAGCTTTCCTTCACGCCGGCAACCTTGAGCAGCCAGGCACTGTCCGGCGACAGCATCGAATCCACCCACTACCTGGTGGCGTGGAATGCTGCCGGTCAGCTGACCCGCGTCTTCGACAAGGATAACCAGCGCGAAGTCCTACTGCCCGGCCACGTCGGCAACCGCCTGACCATCTACGAGGACCGGCCGATGAACTTCGACAACTGGAACATCGATGAGGACTACGTGGCCAAAAGCGTGGACCTGACCGCCGCAAGCATCACAAGTGAGCGGCAAGACGCCGCCACCGTGGTCACCTTCACCTACCGCTTCGACCGCTCAACGGTCACCCAGAAGCTGATTTTGGCCGAAGACAGCCGCCGCATCGATTTTGACACCGTCGCCGACTGGCACGAGCAGGAGCTCTTGCTTCGGACCGCGTTTGACCTGAACATCCGCACCGATTTTGCCACTTACGACATTCAGTACGGCAACCTGCGCCGCCCGATTAACCAAAACACCAGCTGGGACACCGCACGGTTCGAGGTCGTCGGCCACAAGTGGGCCGACCTGTCGCAGCCGGATTACGGCGTCGCCTTGCTGAACGACTGCAAGTACGGCTACGCGGCCCTCAACCAGACCCTGTCCTTGTCTTTGATCAAGGCCGGCACCTACCCGGACACCGCAGCCGACCAAGGCGAACACCGCTTCACCTACAGTCTGTTCGCCCATGCCGGTGATTTTGCCCAGGGGCAAGTCGAGCAGCAGGCGATGTTGCTCAACGCCCCGCTGGCCGTCAGCCAAACGGACGCCGAGCTGCCGCAACTCTTCACGCTGCAAGGCGCTGACGACGTCGAGGTCGACGCAATCAAGCTCTCGGAGGATCAGACCCGCGTCATCCTGCGCCTGCACGAGTTCACCGGCATCGACACGACGCTCACGGTCACCCCACACTTTGCGGCCAAGGCAGTTGGCCTGACCCGCCTGGACGAAACGCCGCGCCAGGCGCTGACGCCGGCGGCAGACGGCAGCGTGACGCTGACCGCCACGCCGTACCAAGTTCTGACCGTCGCCTTCACCCTGTAATCGCACAGGTGGTTGCGGCTGACAGCCACAACCACCGACCATTGCCACCGCGGTGGTGACCACTCCCCCGGCCGCCTGCGCGACGTGATGGCCGCCAAAAAGGCTCAACTCCTGCAACTTGCAAGAGCTGAGCCTTTTTTGCGCATCACGCAACAGCGTGGTGAGAGGACACGCGACCGGTGCTTGCGGGATCACCGCCACCGCCTGCGGCTCACCAGCAGGGTCGCAGCGCCGCCCAGCGCCGCGGCGGCCCCGAGCATCAGGACCAGCGCCTGGGGTAGCGGCAGCAGCACGCTTCCCCACTCGGCGGCCTCAAGCGGTGTCACGCTCAGCGTCAGGTCAATGGGGGTCCCGATGTCCACATAATTGGGCAGCCAGTAAAGCGCCAGGTGCGGGAAGTTCACGCTTTGAAACACGGTGGTCTGGCTCAGCAGCAGCACGGCCAAAAGCACCGCCAACACGCTGGTGAATTTCGCCGTCAGGCACCGCACCAACCCGGCCACCGCGCAAAGCAGCGCCGTCCAGGCCGCAATCATCGCCAGATACGCGGCGAGTTCCTGCCACAGCGGGTAGGTGCCGGTGATGCGGCTGGCCACCGGGTAGTTCAGGTGACCGACGCCGCCGCGAGCCGCCAGGTAGGCGAACACGATGGCGTTGGCCGCCAAAAAGCTGCCGAAGGTCCAAATAAAGCTCCAGGCCAGCCGCCGCCAGAAAATCCCGATTTTGGCTCGCGGCACCAAGGCAATCAGGTCCTCCTGCCGCGGCGTCAACGCGCTCAGCGCGTCGGCGATGCCAAAGGCCAGCACCACCAGGAGCCACAGCGGCTTGGGCCGCGGCAGCGCGTTCAAGGCCGGCTTGTGCGGTGCGTAGAAGGACACCATCGGGATGTGGCGCTTGACCAGCGCATCCAGCACCGGATCGGCGCTGCCGCCCAGCTTGCGGTACTTGGCCAACGCCAACGTGTAGGCCCAGGTGTCGTTTTGGGCCGCGGCCTTTTGCAGCTGCCGGGCCGCCTTGAGCGAATCCTTGGCATTTTGCGTGATCGACTCGCCCGGGTCGGCCTTAATCGTCTGCTTCAGGTCCTTGATAGTCGTCGCCGTCACGCTAAAGGACAGCTCCTTGACCAGCGCCGCGTGGTTGGTTTTTTGGATGCTGACTGATTTTTTGACCAACGGCACGGCCAGCAGCACGACCAAAAGCAGCGGCACCAGCCAAAGTTGCCAGCGGCGGCGCAAAAACCGCCCTTGAAACCGAAATTCTCCCATTGTCATCCCCCTCACAGCCGCTGGCGGCGGTTCGCCCAGCAGCCGCCAAGCGCCGCCAGCAAGACGCCGCAGCCGGCCATTAAGGCGGCGGCGGCCGGCAGCCGCAGTGGCAGCGCGTAGCCGCTCGCCGGCAAAAGCACCCGCGGCAGGTCCAGGTAGCTCATCGGCAGCCACCCCCAGCCGCTGGCGCTACCGACCAGCACCAGCGCGACCAAGGCCAACAGCGACACCATCAGCTGCCGCGTGAGCAACTGGATGACCGTGGCCAGCCCGACCGTCAGAAGAAAGGCCGCCACCAGCCAGCAAGTCGCCTGCACAATGAACGCCCCGGCCGTCATCAGCGCCGCGTGGCTGCCGTCCGGTGAGTAAACCAGCGGGTACTGCCACCCGACCGTGCCGGCCAAGAGGATCGAGCCACCAAGCGCCGCGGCGACCGCCAGCACAATCGCCACGCTGCCGTAACCACCGACCAACGCGGCCCGGCGCCAGTAAACGTCGCCCTTTGCGACCGGCGCCAGGTCAAGCAGCGCCCTGGCGCCGCCGCGTTTGTCCGGCAAAATGAACAACCCGGCCCAAAAGCAAAACAGCACCGCAAACCAGCTGCTCGGGGTGTCGGTGGCTAGGCTTCGCGCCAGGCTCAACGCACCGGGCAGCCGCCGCTCGCGGCTGTAGTACTGGGTGCGATGCGCCTTTTGGTTGGCGAGAAGCTCCACCACGCGCTTTTGCAGTGTCAGCACGTCCATGTCGGTGTTGCCGTGGCCGGCCGCGGCCTGGCGCAGGAAGTAGCGGTCCATCGCAAGCTCCGCTCGCACCAGCGCCGCGCGGTTGTCGTACTCGTCCAGCCGCACCATGCGGTTCAAGGCGTCGGTCGCATCGACGTCATTTTCCATCTGCTTGACGCTGGGATTGGTCAAAACCGGCCGCGGCCTGGGCTGCTGGCGCCAGGTGTTCAGCGCCTCGCCGTAGCGGTAGCGCAGCGAGTACATCGCGGAGAACTCCGGCATGTTGCTCATCGTCGTGGTTTCACGCACCCGCTGGAAGTTGCCCCACAACAGCATCACCAACAGGCACAGCGGCAGCCCCCACCAGGCGCGGCCGCGAAACACGCGCCAGCAGGCGAAGCGCCACCCGGCCGTCACCAATCCGCCTCCTGAACGCCGTACAGCGCGTCGTAGGTGGCGTCCAAGTCGATCGCCGCGGCGTCGAACACCTGCAACCGCGTATCCTTGAGGAAAAACACCCGGTCGGCCATCGCCGTCACGTTGCCCAGCTGGTGCGACGACATGATGATGCCCTTGCCGCGCATTTTCAGCTTGGTGAAAATCTGCGTGAACAGGCGAATGCTGGTCGGGTCCAGCCCGTTGAGCGGCTCGTCGAACAGCAGGTATTGGGCATCGGCGATCATGTACAGCCCCAACAGCACGTGCTGGCGCATCCCCAACGACATCCGGCCGACGCGCTTATCCGCGTAAGCGGTCATGTGCAAGGCATTGAGCACCGCGTCGATGCCGACGGTGGACCCCCAGGCGGCCTTCACGTAGGCGAAGTGCTCCCGGGCCGTCAGGGTGGGTAATAACCCCTGCCCGTCTTCAAGGAAGAACAGGCCGCGCAAAAACGCACGGCGCTGGCGCCTGGCGTCGGCCCCGTCCAGGGTCACCGTGCCGGCCTGCGGCGTCAACAGCCCGGTCAGGTTGCGCAGCAGGGTGCTTTTGCCCGTACCGTTGGGCGCCACCAGGCCGACGATTTCGCCGGGGGCCAGCTCGAAGCTGATGTCGGTCAAGACGGGATGGTGCCGGAAGCCAAAGCGTAAATTCTCGCAGGTCAGCATTTTCTCACTGCTCCTTCATTTTTACTCATTAAGGGTCGAATCCGCGAACGCTTTCATCCCATTGCTCGACGCGGTCGGGCGACGTCCTTGGCCACCAATTGCTGCCAAAAGACGCCGACCGCCATCATGCCCCAGGCCATGTAGAATCGCGCCATCAGGTTCTCGCTGTAAGGCGGCAGCAGCGGCACCGCGGCCGCCACCGCGATCACGAGCCCCGCGTAGGCGCGAACCGGCATCCCCTTACTATTATGGAAAATCCAGATTCCCACCCCCACCCCGGCGAGCAACAGCAGCCACATCCAAGGCGCATGAAGCGCGGTCAGATTGCCCTGCAGCCGGTTGAGTCCCCAGGTCGTGTAGTTGGCGTGTCGCGCCCGGTAGGCCGGGTCGTTGGTCGCCGCCAATCGGTAGAAGTGTAGCTTGAAAAACAGCAGCGTCCCCAGCAGGTACACCAGCGCGTAGGCCGCCGCCAGGTACCGGTGAACGACGTAATGCCACCATGCCGAATCGTGCCTCATTGCATCTCCCCCTCGTGGTATGATTGGGTTAAGAATAGCAGGACGCTCAGCGAAATGCCAGCGTTCTCACAGATTTAATCCGAAAATGAAGCGCTTTCTTCTATTAAATAGGCGCAATCCTCAAGACCACTTGCGCATTGTTTTGGACCGCTCGCGCAGGAATTCTTCCGTTCACCGGACGCAAGGTGTGTAATAGACCATGCAGGCAGGAGCTCAACGACTGCTTGAGTGAAATTGCACCGCTCTCTGCTAGACTGAGCATTGAACAGGCGCCGACCTGCGACTTGCGGCCGCCTCTGAGCCACCCCCTCTCTCTTGGCTCAGCGGTGACCGCAAATCGCAGACCGCACCGCCGAACTGGGTTCGCGTCGCGCCGTTCTTTCTATCTAGGGCCGCCCTAGCGCCAGTGCTAAGCTACCCGACCCGCTAAGTTCGCGCCGCTTTGCCCGCTCACCACACGGGCGCCGCCGGGCATCGCCGGCGCGTCCAGCTTGGGCGGGGCATTGGGCCAAGTTCGGGCCCATTGCCCCGCCCCGCGCTAGCCGGTCGGCTAACCGCTCGGCTTTACCCTCTCACCAAACGGGCTTCAAAGCGCAACGCGGGATCACCTAGCTACGCCGCGGCCCTCGGGCCAAGTTCTCAGGCCCAAGTGCCACAGCTAGGCTAGGCGTCCCGCTAAACCCGCGCTTTTTTGCCCTCTCACGAAAGGAGGCTCGCCATGAAAATTCAGTTTGTTCCGGATCCCGCCGCAACGGACGTCACCGTGGTCATCCACGGCCGTCCCGACGACCCGGCCGTGGCGCGTCTCCAGGAGCTGCTGGCGCCGCAACCCGCGACCATCGCCTGCTACAAGCGCGGCACCGAGTACTACCTGCCGCTGAAAGACGTGCTGTTTATCGAAACCGAATCAAGGCAGTTGCAAATTCACACCACCGACGAGATTTACACCAGCAAAAAAACGCTGCGTGAGACGTTGGACGAGCTGCCGCACAGCTTCCTGCAGGTCGCCAAGTCGACGGTGGTGAACCTGAAGCAGGTCGCCGCGGTCAACCGCTCGATTTCCAACTGCGAGGTGTCGTTTCACCGCTCGCACAAGCAGGTCTTCGCCTCCCGCCGCAACGCCAAGCAACTGTTAGAACGCCTAGATGAAATGAGGAATGCGTGATGAACGTCAAAACCAGTTTGAGCCGCCTGTTTTGGGGCCTGTTCTTCCTGACCAGCGCCGGGGTCCTGGTCGCCAGCAAAATGGGCTGGCTGAGCTTTTCTATCGGCTTTTGGCCGTGGTTGTTGAGCCTGATTTTAGGCGCCGCCGCCTTGAAGGGCCTCTTCGACCTTTCCGCCCCGGTGGTCGTGTTCGCCCTGGCCTTTCTCGGCATGGTCTGGGCCAAGCCGTTGGGCATTGAACCCCTGGTGCCTTGGACGCTTTTGGGTGGGGCCACCCTGCTCAGCATCGGGCTGTCCTTGATCCTGGCGCCGCTGCACAAGAAGCGCCACCCGAGCTTCACCTTCGTCTCCAAGGGCGGCCGCAAAATCGAAATCGGCGACGACCACCGCTTCACCGACAGCACCACCACCACGCACGACGACCAGGTCGACGTCAACGTTCGCATGGGCAGCGCGGTGCGGTACATCCAATCCGACCACTTCGAACACGCCAGCATCCGCGTCTCCATGGGCGACGCCAAGGTTTACTTCGACGAGGCCAAGATCACGGCCGAGCAGGCGACCATCGACATTCAAGGCTCCATGGGCGACGTCACCCTGTACGTGCCGCGCGACTGGCGCATCGAGTCCCACCTCAACGCCTTCATCGGCGACTTGGAGGAGAAGGGCGTGACGCCGACCGGCACCGGCCCGACGGTTTACCTGACCGGCGACTTCAAAATCGGCGACGTCACGATCCATTACATCTAATTAAAAGTAAGGACACACCTCACATGGGGTGGGGTGTGTTTTTTTTACCCAAAAATCGCACCGCAGGAGGCAATCATGCGCAAGTTATCTGCACAAACCATCAAGATTCTGATCATCCGCTTCGCCGGCACCTTCGGCTCGGGGATGCTGTCGTTCGCCATCGGCCTTTACATTCTCCAACGCACCGGCTCGGCGCTGGGCATGGGCATCAGCCTGATCACCGGCCCCCTGGTGTCGCTGTGCCTGACGCCTTTGCTGGGCTACATCGTCGACACCAAGAACCACCGCGCGATCATGGTTCTGGCGCAGCTGGGGACCACCCTCGGGCTGATCGCCTTTGCCGCCGCCTTCGCCCTGTGGCCGGCCGCCTACTACCAGGAGCTGATCGCCTTGATCGTGCTGCTGCAGATCACCGACAGCTTCCTGAGCACCACCCTGACCGCCAGCCTGGTGCAGCTTTTCGCCAAAACGGACCTGCAAAACGTCAACTCGCTGAACCAGTCGTTGCAGTCCCTGGCCAGCTTCCTGGCCCCGGTGATCGGCGCGTTGGTCTACACGCTGGTGGCCATCGGCAGCTTCGCCTTGATCGAAGTCGGCTTCGAGCTGATTGCCTTGGTCGGCATCCTGACCCTGAACTTCCACGCGGTACCGGCGACCGCCGGTGAAGCCGCGACCGCCGCGGAAACCGCCACCACCACTCAGTCGGAAACCACCGCCACCGCCGCGACAGCCGCAAACGCCCCTGCTGAGCCAAGCACGACCGAACCGGCGGCCGCAGCGCTTGCCACCACGCAGCCGGCGACGACCACCGAGCCAGCGACCGACGCCACCGCCACGGCCCCGGCTGCCCCCGTCAAGCCCAGCCTCTGGCGCAACTTCGCCGAAGGGTTCCGCTTCCTGCTCGACCGGCCGATTTTCCTGCTGCTGACGGCGACCGGCGCCGCCATCAACTTCTTCTTCGCCGCCCTCAACGTCGGGCTGCCTTACGTCTTGGTTCACACGCTGCACCTGTCCAACACGCAGTACGGCTGGACGGACTCGGCCTTTGCCGTCGGAATGTTTCTCGGGGGCCTGCTGCTGTCGCAGATCACGCTGCGTCACCATCCCATCTACGTTTCCTACGCCTTTTTGCTCGGCCTGTCGCTTCTGATGGGGGTTCTCGGGCTGCCGACGTTGACCGGCTGGGGCAGCGGCGTCAACACCGGGTTTTACCTGGTGCTGAACGCCCTGCAAGGCATCCTGCTGGTGTTCGTCAACACACCGCTCAGCACCTACATGCAGCAGCTGATTCCCGCCAACATGCAGGGCCGCGTGTTCTCGCTGCAATCCGCGCTGTCGATGATGCTGATGCCGCTTGGGACGCTGCTTTACGGCGTGTTGTTCGACCACGTCGCCGCCTTTTGGCTGATGGCCGGTACCGGCGTCATCCTGATTGGACTGGTGCTGGCCGCGATGGCCGCGATGCGCAAGTTCCACCTGCTGGCCGGGCTGCCGACGTTCGCGCCGGACGACGCGGCAGAAGCCCCGGTGGCCAGCGAGACCGCGGCCGAATAAGGGCGCCACGCGACACAACCACACCCAGGCACTGCCTCTCAGCGAGGCGGTGCCTTTTTTGGGCCTCGCCTTCTCACCGTTTTTTCCTAAGCACTTGCTAAGAAACTTAATTTTCCCCGGCCACCGTCTCGCCACGGTTGAACAATTGTCCGCGGCTGGAGAACACAAATAAGAATTTGTGTGTGGATGGTCACAATTTCGTCAAACTCGGAAAAAAACTTTGCCCCAGGAATGCCCATTTGGCGGCATATGAGAAAATTATTTGAAATTTCTTCGCAGATTCAGTTGACACCAAATTCTCATGGACTTATAATTTGAACAATTCTTAAATGACCCGGCAATCAATGCCAAGTCAAAAAATTGTTTGGAGGTTTGCAATTTGGATACTAAAAAGAAATCTGGACTGCTCGCTGTCGGTCTTGTATGTGCAGTAGCACTGGCAGCATGTGGGGGCAAGAGCAGTAACGGTGACTCCGCGAAGAAGTCGGCCGCACCTACAACTTATAAGTACGTTTACTCTACCGACCCGGACACGTTCGACTACACGATCACCTCTCGTGCGACGAACTCCGATCAGCTGCAAAACTGGGAAGATGGCCTTCTTGAGACCAACCAGTACGGCGAACTCGAAGGCGCCTTGGCGAAGTCCTACGACGTCTCCAAGGACGGCAAGACCTACACCTTCCACCTGCGCAAGGGTGCTAAGTGGTCCGACAGCGAAGGCAACACGGTTGCCGACGTGACCGCCCAAGACTTTGTCACCGGCCTGAAGCACGCGGTTGACGGCAAGTCCGAAACCCTGTACGTCGTTCAAGACTCCATCAAGGGTCTGGCCGACTACATCTCCGGCAAGGACAAGAACTTCGACGATGTCGGCGTCAAGGCCGTTGACAAGTACACCGTTCAATACACCTTGAACCAGGCTGAATCCTACTTCCCATCCAAGACCACGTACGGTGTTATGTACCCAGTCTACGCGAAGTTCCTGAAGCAACAGGGCAAGAACTTCGGGAAGGCTTCCGCCGACGCCATCCTGTACAACGGGGCTTACATCCTGAAGAACTTCACCGCGAAGTCCGTCATCGAATTCAAGGCTAACCCGAACTACTGGGACAAGAAGAACGTTCACGTTCAAGACGTTAAGTTGACCTTCAACGACGGCTCCGATCCGGATGGTCTGTACAAGTCCTTCAAGAAGGGCGAATTCAGTACCGCCCGTGTCTACCCTGCTAACCCATCTTACAAGACGGTTCAAAAGCAAGACGGCAACAACATCGTGTGGTCCGACCAAGGTGCCGCGACCTACAACATGACGTTCAACCTGAACCGCAAGTCCTACCACGACACCAGCAAGACGACCAGCGCTCAAAAGTCCGCAACCAAGGCTGCGATCTTGAACAAGAACTTCCGTCTCGCCGTGCAGTTCGCGATCGACAAGGGCGCCTACAACGCGCAGACCAACGGTAAGGCTGCGGCCACCAAGGCCCTGCGTAACACCTGGACCCCTTACAACTTCGTCAACGTGGACGGTAAGGCTTACGGCGATGTCGTTTCCGCCGACACCAAGGCCCTGAACAAGGAAGCCTTCGGCGACATCGACTACACCGATGGTAACAACTCGACCTACAACGCTTCTAAGGCCAAGACCTACTTCGCCAAGGCGATCAAGGAACTCGGCTCCAAGGTCAGCCTGCCAATCCACTTGGACTACCCAACACTTGAGACCTCTTCAGGTCTGGTCAACTCCGCGAAGTCCATCAAGGAATCCATCGAAGCGTCCCTCGGCAAGAAGAACGTCGTCGTTGACGTTCAGATGCTGAACCTCGACAAGTACAACGCCGCAACCTACGCCGCAACCGCCGGCAAGGCTTCCGACTTCGACCTGTCCACCGCTTCCGGCTGGTCTCCTGACTACCAAGACCCATCGACCTACCTGGATGTCTACAAGCCATCCACCGGTTCTTCTCTGATCACCCTGGGCCTGGATGCCGAATCCTCAGGCAACGCGAACGCCGAGACCAAGTCTGTCGAAAAGACGGTTGGTCTGGACAAGCTTGAGACCCAGCTCGAAAAGGCTGAGGCCATCACGGATGACGTCAACGCCCGTTACGAAGCCTTCGCTAAGGCCGAAGCAACGTTCAACGACTCCGCCGTTCAGATTCCGCTGGTTTCCGATGGTGGTACCCCATCTGTCACGAAGGTCGTGCCTTACACCCGTGCTTACAGCTGGAGCGGTTCCGTTGCCCCAACCTTCAAGTTCATGAAGCTTCAAAAGAAGACCGTTACGACCAAGCAATTCAACAAGGCGAAAGCCGCATGGCAAGCAAAGCGTACGGAAATCGCAAAGGAAAACCAAAACTAAGTTCAAGGGTAGTATAATGAGAACTTAGAAGTGCGTTGAAGGGTTGGCACTTTCGGGTGACCAGCCCTTTTTCTTCTGAAAAAGAGAGAGAGGACTTTATATGAAGAAATATCTGTTTTTCCGGATCCTGCGCTCGCTTGTGAGTATCTTCTTGGTGACCACGCTTTCGTACATCATCATTTACTCACTGGTTCCCCGAAGCGATGTGCTCAAGGACGACCCGAACATCCGCAAGCTGCTTGCGACCCCCGATAAGTACGTCGACTACCAGAACAATGCGTTCCAGAAGATGAACTATATCGAGTACAAGGACACCAAGTCTTTGATCGCCGCAGTGAAGAAGGACGATAAGAAGACCGCCACCACCGCCCACACCGCCGCCAACAAGGCGCTGTTCGATGCCTGGGCCAAGAAGACGGGCTACACCATCCAGCGCTTCAAGCGCAGCAAGGACTACTACGCCACGCGCGAGCTGTCGATCTTTGAGCGTCTCGGCCGCTTCTACGGCCGCCTGATCCAGATTGACACGCCTTGGGCGATTCACGACAAGTCCAACCCCGGCCTCAAGCGCTACCTGAAGATTCAAAAGGATCCGCTGGTCGGCTGGGCTCTGGTCGGCTCCGGCACCAAGTACCGCTACCAGATCTACTTCAACGACAAGTTCCCGTACATTCACCAGAACTTCCTGAAGTTCGACCTCGGGATCTCCTACCCGACCTACGCCGGCAACCAGGTCAGCCAGGTCATCGGTGGTGGTCAGGGCCAGACCGTGGCCAAGCAGTACAAGCTCAACGGCCAGACCTTGAACCTGTCCAACAACGTCTACACCCGTGCCTACCAGAAGAAGAGTCAGCGCGACGAAATGACCTACGACCGCTTCAAGGATGATTACACCAGCACCACCTCGACCATGAGCGACCCGTCGATGATCGGCACCTCGTTCCGCGCCGGCATGATTGCGCTGGTCATCCAGTACCTGATCGCCATTCCAATGGCCATTTTGATGGCGCGTTACAAGGGCCGCCTGTTCGACCGCATCGGTACCGCCATCGTCACCGCCTTCATCGCGATTCCTTCCTTGGCCTTCATCTTCGCGTTCCGCTACGTCGGGGCCAACGGCTTCGGTCTGCCGGGCCTGTTCCCGACTTACGGCGCCGGTGACATCCGCTCCTGGATTCTGCCGTCCGTCATCCTCGGGTTGCTCGGGGTCTCCGGGTTGGTCATCTGGTTCCGTCGTTACATGATCGACCAGCAGCAGTCCGATTACGTCAACTTCGCCCGGGCCAAGGGCCTGAACGAAGGCGAAATCTACCGCAAGCACATTTTCAAGAACGCGTCGATTCCGATTGTCAACGGGATTCCAGGCTCGATCATCGGCCTGATCGGCGGCGCCACCATCACCGAGCAAGTCTTCGCGATGCCCGGGATGGGTAAAATGCTGCCGACCTCGATTCTCGCCCACAACAACACGGTCGTCATCGCCTTGGTCTTCATCTTCACGACCATCGGGGTGCTGTCCGTCCTGCTGGGTGACCTGCTGATGGTCGTCGTCGATCCACGCATCAAACTTACAACGTCAGGAGATGATTAGTGATGGAAAATCCAGAGATCAAAGATTCCGATTTCAAGCTGGTCAAGCTGGATGAAGAGGCAAGCGAAAAAATCGACACGCCGAAGTACTCGTACTGGCGCTCGGTTGGCCGCCAATTCTTCTCCAATAAGATCACCATCATCGTCCTGGTTGTCATGGTTGTCGTGCTGCTCATGTCCTTCATCCAGCCGATGTTTTCCGGCTACAGCCTGACCGACGTGACCGGCGTGAACGACCTGTCCCGCCGCTTCAAGTGGCCGTCCATGCAGTACTGGTTCGGGACCGACAAGGATGGTAAGTCGCTGTTTGACGCCATCTGGGCCGGGGCTCGCACCTCGATTTCCATCGGGGTCATCAGTACCTTGATCACCATGGTCATCGGCGTTTTGGTCGGCGCCATCTGGGGTGTTTCCAAGCGGGTCGACCGGATCATGCTGGAAGTCTACAACGTGATCAGCAACGTCCCAAGCCTTTTGATCGTCATCGTGCTGTCTTACACCTTCGGCTCCGGCTTCTGGAACCTGATCTTCGCCATGACCGTCACCAGCTGGATTGGGACCGCCTACTTCATCCGTGTTCAGGTCATGATCATGCGTGACCGTGAGTACAACATCGCCTCCCGGACCCTCGGGACCCCGACCGTGCGGATGATTTTCCGCAACATCCTGCCTTACCTGACCTCGGTTGTCGTGACCAACGCGTCGACCACGCTGCCTGGCTTCATCTCCTACGAAGTGTTCCTGTCCTTCTTAGGCGTTGGGCTGAGCCAAAACGTGCCGTCGTTGGGCCGTCTGATTTCCGATTACGCGCCATACATCACCAGCTACCCTTACCTGTTCTGGCTGCCGGTTCTGGTTTTGGCTTTGATCACCATTTCGCTTTACGTGGTTGGTCAGAACCTGGCCGACGCATCCGATCCACGGACGCACCGTTAAGCTTTGCAGTCAAAATTTACTAGGGAGGTAATACTATGGCAGACGACGTAATTCTCAAAGTTGACGACGTGTCCGTGAACTTCAAGGTTCGCGGCAAGATTCTCAAAGCGATCCACCATGTTTCCATGGAGCTGCACGAAGGCGAAATCTTCGCCCTCGTTGGCGAGTCCGGCTCCGGCAAGTCCGTGTTCACCAAGACCTTCACCGGGATGCTGGAAGGCAACGGTGACATCGTCGGTGGCACCATCGACTACCGCGGCAAGCACCTGGAAACCCTGAAGAAGGACAAGGACTGGGAAGGCATCCGCGGCAAGCAGATCGCCACGATTTTCCAGGACCCGATGACCTCGCTGGACCCGATCAAGACGATCGGCTCCCAGATTTCCGAAGTCATCATCAAGCACCAGGGCAAGGGCAAGAAGGAAGCCAAGACCATGGCCATCGACCTGATGGACAAGGTCGGCATCCCGAACGCCAAGAACCGCTACGACGAGTACCCGTTCGAGTACTCCGGCGGCATGCGCCAGCGCATCGTCATCGCGGTCGCCCTGGCCTGCCACCCGGACATCCTAATCTGCGACGAGCCGACCACCGCGCTTGACGTGACGATTCAAGCCCAGATCCTGGAGCTGATCCGCGAGCTGCAGGCGGAATACAAGTTCACGACGATTTTCATCACCCACGACCTCGGCGTTGTCGCCTCGATCGCGGATCGCATCGCCGTGATGTACTCCGGGCGCATCATCGAAGTCGGCACCTGCGACGAAATTTTCTATGACCCGAAGCACCCGTACACATGGAGTCTCCTCTCTTCACTGCCGCAACTTGCGACCCGCGGCGGTCAACTCTACTCCATTCCGGGTACCCCACCGTCACTGTACAAAGACATCGTGGGCGACGCCTTCGCGCCGCGCGACCCATGGGCGATGGCGGTCGACTTCAAGGCCGACCCGCCGATGTTCAAGGTCTCCGACACGCACTACGCCAAGACCTGGCTCCTGGATCCCCGGGCGCCCAAGGTTGAAAAGCCGGAACTGATTCAGAACCTGCACGAGAAGCTTTTGGCAAACACGACTTATGGGAAGGGTGAGCACGTTGACGACTGAAAAAGAAGTTCTCCTATCGCTCCGTGACCTGGAGATCACCTTCGGCAAGTTCGTCGCCGTCCAGGATGTCAACTTCGACATCTACAAGGGCGAAACGTTCTCGCTTGTCGGTGAATCCGGCTCCGGTAAAACCACCATCGGCCGCGCGGTTCTGGGCATCAACCCGACCAGCAACGGCACCATCACCTTCGAGGGCCAGCAGATCAACGGCGGCCTGAAGGGCAAGGCCAAGCACGAACTGGAACGCAAGATCCAGATGATTTTCCAAGACCCAACCGCCTCCTTGAACGAACGCGCGACGGTCGATTACATCATCTCCGAGGGCCTGTACAACTACGGCCTGTTCGAGAACGAAGAAGACCGCATCAACAAGGTCCGCACCATGCTCGAGGAAGTCGGGCTGCTGCCGGAGCAGCTGTACCGCTACCCGCACGAATTCTCGGGCGGCCAGCGTCAGCGCATCGGCATCGCCCGGGCCCTGATCATGAAGCCCGACTTGGTTGTCGCCGACGAGCCGATTTCGGCCCTGGACGTCTCGATTCGTGCCCAGGTCTTGAACCTCTTGAAGAAGTTCCAGCGTGAATCCCAGCTGACCTACCTCTTCATCGCCCACGACCTCTCCGTCGTTCGCTTCATCTCCGATCGCATCGCCGTTATCCGCTCCGGCCGCATCGTGGAGCTGGCGGAGACCGAAGAGCTGTTCCGCCACCCGATCCACCCTTACACGCAGTCGCTGCTGTCGGCCGTGCCGGTGCCGGATCCGCAGATTGCCCGGCACATCAAGCCGATCGTCTACGATCCAAGCCAGCACCACTACGAAACCGACAAGCCGAAGTTCGTCGAGCTGCTGCCAGGCCACTTCGTCTACTGCAACGCGCCGGAAGAAGCAGCCTACCGCAAGCAGCTGGCCGCTGAGGGCAAGACCCAGGCGTAACCACGCCAAGTGCGTGAGTTGAAATTCCCGTTGCGCCTGTGTACCAGGCGCGACCACCGGCCGGCGGTGAGCCACCTCACCGCCGCCTAACCTTCAAACACCACGTGCGACCGAGCCCCCTCGGCCACACGCCTGGCCCCGCAGACATGCGGGGCCTTTTTGTGTGACCCAATCAAAAACGGCACAGCCGCCTCTTTGGCGGTCTCTGTGCCGTTTTAGTCGTATTACGCCAGTTGCTTCCAGTCAGTCCTCCGACAGCCCCAGTGCCGCCAGCGCCGCGGCCTTTTGGGTCCTCAAGAGCACCACCCAGGCCGCGGCGGCGACGAGCAGGTCAAGCGCCAGCATCACGCCGTACAGCGTCCCCGACTGCGGACCGCCGCCGGCCGCGTTGAAGGTGGTCGCCACGTCGACCACCGCATGCAGGCCGATGCCCCACAGCAGGCTGCCGGTTTTCAGGTATAAGGCCGCGTAGACGAAGCTGAAGGCCAACGCCGCGACCCCCTGGGCCAAGATGGCGTAGCCGGACATCCCAGTCAAAGACATCACAAGCGTCATGCAGGCCTCGACGATGCCGCCGATCAACACCGCGTACCACAGCCGGTCGCGGCGCAGCATGCTGGGCAAAAGCAACCCGCGAAACAGCCCCTCGCGCAAGGCGGCCCCGACCAGGCTGTACAAGACGGTACCGGCCGCCACCGCCGCGGTTTGCTGCACCGCCCCCCAGCGCGTGGTCGCCGCCAGGATCACCGCGACGCCCAGCGCCGGCAGGCTGACCAGCGCCGCCGTGCGGCCGGCGTGAGGCGCCAGCCGCCAGCTCACGCGCAGCGTCAGCCAGTTGAACAGGCCCAGCGCCAAAAGCGCCACCACCTCGGCCAAGGTCGCCGCCCAGATGGTCTCGCCCAGCCCGTAGCCCAAGAGGCCACCGGCGATCGTGAACACCAGATACACTAAGACGCAGACCAAGGCGGCCCAGCCGCCTTGGTGGTTCGCTACAAACTGCTTATATTTCATCGTTATTCTCCTTGGACGCGCGTTTGGCGCGGTATTGCGTGGGGGCTTGCCCGAACGCCCGGGTGAAGCTGCGGGAAAAGGCCAGCGGGTCGACGTAGCCGACCGCCTGGGCGATCTGCTGCACGGGAAAGCGCGTGCGAGCCAGCAGGTCGGCCCCTTTTTGCAACCTGAGGCCGACCAGGTACTGCTGCGGCGACACGCCGATGCCGTCCTTGAACAGCCGGTACAAGTAGCCGCGCGACAGGTTCAGGTGAGCGGCGACGTCGACCACGCTCAGCGGCCGGTCGTAGTTGGCCTCGAGGAACGCCTGGGCCTGGCGCAGGTAACGCGCCTGGCGCGGCAGCGGCGTCGCTTGCTGCGGGTGTTCCCGGGCCAGCCAGTACAGCAGGCGGTAGAGCTCGCCGGTGAGCAGCAGGTCGTGGTCGGCATCGGCCGGCGCCTGGGCCAGCGCCATCAAGGCATGCAGCTGCTTGACGAACTGCGAGTCGGGGTCGCAGTGCAGGTAATTGGCGGTGGTCAACGCGCTGCGGCCCAGGTACGAGGTAACCTTGGTGCCGCTCATTCCCAGCCAAAAATATTCCCAAGGCGTGGCGGCATCGGGCCAGTAGGCGGTCGGCACGTTGGGCGGCAGCAGGAAGCAGTCGCCCGGCCCCAGCGCGACGGTGCGGCCGTTGCAAGCGAAGCTGCCCTTGCCGCGCAGCACGTAATGAATCACCGCGTTGCCCTTGAGCATCTGCCCGTTAGACGTCGCGTTGGGCCCATGCGCCAGGCCGCAGAAGTCGAAGTTCAGATCCATCTGCGTGGCGGCGTAGGCCTTGAAAAAAAGCTCGTCCGGTCGCAGCTTGACCATCCGACTCGCCTGCCTTTCTCAGTACATTTTGCCATGTCCACAGCACATTCAACACTTCTATTCTACCCGTTATGCCGCTATGATGAAAGGGTATTCAGCAATCATACGCAGGAGGAATGACAAGATGACTGAACTTCCAAAGGGATTTCTGTGGGGCAACTCGGTGTCGAGCATGCAGACCGAAGGCGCCTGGAACGAAGACGGCAAGGGCCCGTCCGTATATGACATTCGACCATCAAGCGAGCATCAGTCCGACTGGAAGGTCGCGACCGACAGCTACCACCGCTACCGCGAGTACTTCGACTATATGAAGGACCTCGGCATGACCTGCTACCGGTTCCAGATCTCCTGGAGCCGCGTCTGCCCGGACGGCGACGGGGACTTCAACGAGGCCGGCATCGCCTTTTACGACCGCTTCATCGACGACCTGCTGGCCCGGGGCATTCAGCCGATGGTCTGCCTGTACCACTTCGACATGCCGCTGCACCTCGCCCAGGCCTACCACGGCTTCGCCGACCGCCACGTGATGGACGCCTTCGTGCGGTTCGGCAAGGAGATGATGGACCGCTTCGCGGGCAAGGTGAAGTACTGGCTGACCTTCAACGAGCAAAACCTCTACCACATGGGCGCGTTCGGGGCCGCCGGCGACCTCGACGGCGACTACAACGTGCATCAGCTGTACTTCATCGAGCACCACATCATGATGGCCCACGCAAGGCTGGCCAACTACCTTCACGCGACCTACAAGCAGGCGCAGATCGGCGGAATGCTGGCCTACATGCTCTACTACCCGGCGACTGCCAAGCCGCACGACGCCTTCGTCGCCCGGAAGCAGGATGAGTTTTTGAACCAGAACCTACTGCAGCTGTTTTCGACCGGGACCTACTCCAACGAGGTACTGGCCGAGATGCGCCAGTT
The DNA here is from genome assembly GCF_054785075.1 of Lacticaseibacillus suihuaensis. Classification (NCBI taxonomy): domain Bacteria; kingdom Bacillati; phylum Bacillota; class Bacilli; order Lactobacillales; family Lactobacillaceae; genus Lacticaseibacillus; species Lacticaseibacillus suihuaensis. Next base: position 117,208 of record NZ_BAAGBJ010000004.1, read on the forward strand.
CGGCATCGACGACGTCTTCCAGCCCGGCGACCTCGAGGAACTCTCCCACCTGAGAAGCGACTACATCGCCTTTAGCTACTACTACTCCAACGTCTTGAACGGCGACAAAATCACGCCGGACATGCCGGTGTATCAGTACCACGACGTCGGCACCGAGGCCAACCCCTACCTCAAGGCGACCGCCGAGTGGCACTGGCAGATCGACCCGCTCGGCTTCCGCTACTGCATCGACCAGATTTACAGCAAGACCCACCTGCCCGTCTTCCCCATCGAAAACGGCATCGGCGTGATCGAGGAATGGGACGGCCAGCACCCGATTCAAGACGACTACCGCGTGGTCTACCACCGCGCCCACATTCAGGCGATGAAAGACGCGATGCAGTACGAGGGCATCCCGATCATCGGCTACCTGGGCTGGGGCCTGATCGACATCCTCAGCTCCCAAGGCGACATGCGCAAGCGCTACGGGCTGGTCTACGTCAACCGCACCAACCACGACCTGCGCGACCTCAGCCGCAGCCCCAAGAAGAGCTACGCCTGGTTCAAGCGGGTGATCGCGACCAACGGCGCTGACCTTTCGGATCTGACTGCGGCCGAAGCAGCCGTTGGCGGCGCCGATTTATCGGATTTAACTGCTACTGAGGCGGCCGTTGGTGGCGCCGCGCAGCCGGGCGAGAACGCTGAGCCGGCGGATGGCACCGCGCGTCATGACTGACCGCAGTCTGGAGGGCCGGGTGGTCGCCTTCTCCGGCTGGCTGGACCACCACCCGCTGCCCCAGGCCTTTCGCAGCGCGACCTGGCCGCTGAACCCGATTACGCTGACGCTGAGCGTCTTGGTGCTGGCAGTCCTTGGGCTCAACGCGCTGGGGGCCGCCACCGCGCTGACCGCCCCGCTGCACCTGGGCGTCGCCAAGCTGCTAGGCCTGACCGGGCCGCTGGCCGCCGCCTTGGCCGCCAAAAGCCTGGCGGAGACCTGGCACGAGGACGCCTTGATGAGTGCCGTCGCCGCCTTCGGTCTGGCCTACCTCAACCAGCTGGCCGCCCCGGCGCAGACCGGGCTGGGCATTTTGACCGGCATCGCCGCCGGGCTGGTGTTCGGCCTGCTCAACCACGGCTCAAGCCTGGCCGCGACCCGGCTTGAGCTGCCGGCCGGCGCCGTGCCACCCAACGCGCTGGCTTTCTTGCAGGGGCTGATTGCGCCGTTGGTGACGGTGCTAGCGACCGCCGGGGTCAGCCTGCTGACCTGGCAGGTGGCCGGCACCACCTGGTGGCAGCTGGGGCTGACCTGGCTGGACCGGCCGCTTCTGTGGGTCACCACCAGCATCGGCGGCTACCTGCTCTTGTACAGCTTCGCCAACCTGGTTTACACCCGCGGCATTCACCAAGGCGTGATCTCCGGCACCTTGACGGAGCCGTTCATCACGATTGCGCTGGCGGAGAACCTCGCGGCTTGGGCCAACGGCCAGCCGTTGGCCCACACGGTGACCACCGCCTGGCAGGTCAGCTTCACCCAACTGGGCGGCAGCGGCGCCACCCTGGCGCTGGTCTTGGCCACCTTGGTCGCCCGAAAGCCGCGGTTGCGCGAGCTCGGCCAAGTCGCGCTGCCGGCTGGGATTTTTGAAATCAACGAGCCGATCATCTTCGGCTACCCGATCGTCCAAAACCGCGTGATGACCATCCCCTTCCTGTTGGTGCCGGTGGTCAACGGCCTGGTGGCCTACGCGGCGACCGCGGCCGGCTGGATCGCCCCGACGATGATCGCGCTGCCGTGGATCACCCCGCCGGTCCTCAGCGGCTTTCTGGCCACCGGCGGCGACTGGCGAGCCGCCGCCTTGCAACTGGTGCTGTTGCCAATCGGCGCCTTGCTCTACCTGCCGTTCATGCACCTGGCCGCCAAAGCCGAGAACTGATTGTATTCAAAAAGCAGCCCGGTTCCGCAATCTAGTCGCGGAGCCAGGCTGCTTTTGTGGTCGCCTAGCGCTTGTACCCGAAGTCCGGCACGGTCGCCCAGCGGTCCTTGACGTAATGCGCCGCCATCTTGGGCCGGCGGTCGCGGGTGAACAGGCCCTTCTTGTTGCCGTCGACGCGCAGGGTGCCTTGAATCGTGGCGAAATCCGCGAAATTCCAGACCTGCTCGCCGATCACGAACGGGTAGCGGTCCAGCACCGCGTTGATGTGCCGGTAGTACTCGACTTGAAACTCCTCGTCGAACATCCCCGGCACGACGTTGTGCAGCCCGGCAATCGTGTCGGCGCCGTACTCCGTCAGCATCACCGGCTTGTGCTGGGCCGCCCACCAGTCGAGCTCGACGGCCAGCGCGTCGCAGGCCGCATCCAGGTCGCCGGACAGGTTGTACCAGCCGTAATAGCGGTTCAGGCAGACCACGTCCATCGTGCGAGTGGTCAGGTCCTTTTCGTAGTCGTTGGGGTAGCTGACGCCGGTCACCGGCCGGCTCGCCGGGTCGCTGACATGTGCGAGCTCGTACAGGCGGTGAAAATAATCCCGGGCGAGCGTTGGGTGTTGATCCAGCGCCGCCTCGTTGGCCAAGGACCACATCACGACGCTCGGGTGGTTCTTATCGCGAGCGATCATGTCCTGCAGCGTCCGGGCGTGGTTGGCGTAGATGGCCGGGTCGCGGTAGGCCTGGCCGTCTTGGCTCCACCCAAGCCCCACCGCCGGCACCTCGTCGATGATCACGATGCCTTCGCGGTCGCACAGGTCGTACATCGCCTCGGCGTAGGGGTAGTGGCTGGTGCGAAAGGAGTTGGCGTTCAGCCAGCGAATCAAGTCGACGTCCAGCACGTTTTGGCAGTCGTCTTGACCGCGGCCGTGAACCGCCGCGTCCTCGTGCTTGCCAAAGCCCTTGAAGTAAAAGGGCTCGCCGTTGATCAAGAGCTTGGTGCCGCTGACTTGGACGGTGCGAACCCCAACGGCCAGCTGGTAGCGGTCGGCTTCGGCCGTCACGGTCACCTGGTACAGGTAGGGCTTGCCCGGGGCCCAGAGGTGGGCGTTGGGCAGGCGCAACACCCCGTTGGGCCCCGTCGCCTTGGCGCAGATCACGCCGGCCTGGTCTTGCACCGTCACGCTGACCGCAGTCGCGCCACTGGTGGTGACCGAGTAGCGCAAAAGCCCGGTGGTACCGTCAAGCGCCGGCGTCACGGCGACGTCTTGAATGTAGGTCTTGGGCGTGGTGTACAGGCAGACCGGCCGGTGAATCCCGGCGAAGTTGAAAAAGTCGAAGTTCGGCCGGTTGAACGGGGCTCGCCGTGCCTCGGCGACGTCGATGCTCGGCACCCCGGACGGCTGGTAGGCCGCCTGAGCCTCCGCCGGGCTGGTGCCCACCGGCAGCGTCGTGAAGTCGATGCGGTTGTCCACCGCCACGGTCAACAGCGCCCCTTCCGGCAGCGGCAGCCGCGCGGTGAGCTCGAACTCGAAGGGCAAGAACCCGCCGCGGTGCTCCCCGAGCAGCTCGCCGTTCAAGAAGACCTGTGCCCGGTGCGTGACGCCGCCGAAGCGCAGCCACACCCGCTGGTCGCCCAACGCGCTAGGCACCGTCAGGCGGGTCTGATAAACCGCCCAGCCGTAGTGATCGCGGTAGGCCGCCTGCGCTTTTTGGCTGTTGTACGAACCCGGCACCGCCATCGGCGTCGGGTCCGGCAGCGGGTGGCGAACCCAGGCCGAATCGAAGGTCTCACCGGCCAGCTGAAAGTCCCAGACGGAAGGCAGGCTCAGCACCGTTCGCGCCTTGTTGGCCTCTGGCTTAAGCATCGGCCACCTCCTGCAGCGTCTTGGTCGCTGCATCATACGCCAGCGTCTTGTGCTCGCCGGGCGCAAGCGTCACCTCAAGCGTCGCGCCTTGGTAAACCACGGTGCGGGTGACGTCGCGCGTGGCCACCAACGTCGCTTGGGTCAGCTCGCCGTTGCGCCACACCAGCGCGTAGTCGATGCCGGCAGGCGAACGCAGGCCGTGGCAATCGCCGTCTCGCCAGCTGGGCAACAGCACCGGCAGCAGCTCGTCGACGCCGCGGTGGCCCTGCAAAAGCATCTCGGCCAGCCCGGCGGCCCAGCCCATCACCGCGTCGATCTGCAGCGTCTCTGCGGTGAAGAAGTTGGCGCCAAGCCCGGCATGCAGCGAGGCCTCGTTGAGGTAGCAGGCCGTGAGGTCCTTGAACCGCGCGTTCAGACACAGGTTCCAAGCACTCGGCCACTGGCCGGTCGCCGCGCCGTTACGCTGGCGGCGGTCCAGCGCCGCCTTGGCCGCGGCCATCAGCTTGGGGTCGGCGGTCAAGACGTTGCCGGGGTAGGCCCCGACCAGGTGGGATACATGCCCCATCCCCGGGGTACATTCGGCGAAGTCTTGCTCCCACTCCTGCAGCTGGCCGTAGCGCCCAATCTGAAAGGCCGGCAGATGCGCCGCAACGGTCGCGACCGCAGGCAGCTCGGCTTGACCCAAAACGCGGCAGGCCGCCTGGTAGTCGGCAATCAGCTCGCGAATCAAGCTGAGGTCCATGGTCGAAATTTTGGACACCGCGGCCAGCGCCGGGTGGTCCGGCGAGAAGCGGCTGGTCTGGCGGATCTGCTCGAGGTCTTCGGCGTTGTCACGCACCGTGTGGCCCGGCAGCACGAACTTGTTTTCCGGCGACAGGGACGGCGCCGTGACGTAGGCGCCAAGCGCGTCGTCCCACACCACGAAGTCGCAGACGAACTGCATCGCCCCGGTCAAGACCGGCATCATTTTGGCCAAAAAGGCGCGGTCTTGGCTGTAGGTGTAGTGCGTCCAGATGTGCTGGGTCAGCCACAGCCCGGCGGTCGGCCACCACGCCCAAGAGGCGTCCTCGCCGGCGACGTCGGCCATCCGCCACAGGTCCGTGTTGTGCCAGACCATCCAGCCATCGGAGTCGATCAAATGCAAAGCCGCCCGGTGGCCGGTCACGGCCAACTCCTGCAGCATCGCCATCAAGGGCTCGTGACACTCGGCGAGGTTGAGGTTTTCGGCGATCCAATAGCACATCTGCACGTTGATGTTGGTGGTGTAATTGGACGCCCACATCGGACACGGGTTGGCGTTCCAGATGCCCTGCAGGTTCATCGCCTGGCTGCCCGGCCGCGAGCTTGCAATCATCAGGTAACGCGCGTATTGCATCACCAAGGCGGAGAGGCTCGGGTCGTCCATGGTGGCGAAGGCGGCCAGGCGCTTGCTGGTCGGCCAGATGTCGGTGCTGGGCCCGGCCACCCGCAGGCCGAAGCGGTCGGCCAGCTGGCGGTAATCGGCGACGTGCCGGGCGGTCAAAGCCGCCCAGTCGTGGGTGGCGGCTTGGGCCACCACCGCCTGGGCGGCCTCGACCAGCGGCTGCACGGCCAAGTCGCGCGGTTGTTGGAAGCCGGCGTAATTGGTGGTCGCGCTGACCAGCACCTCGACGTAGGTGGCGCCGTGAACATAGGTGCGAACCGCGTCTTGCGTCAGGGTGCCGTCGGTGTCAGCCACCGTGGCCACCGCGCAGAAGCGCAGCGCGTGACTGTCGGCCTCGTAGACCATGCGCGGCGAGTACTGCGGCCAGTACGACTCGACTTGATCCGGGGCCCGGCCGGTGACCGCCACAGTACCCACACTCAGGTGGCGGCCTTCGTGGCGCAGCGGCGAGTCAAGCGCCACCGACAGGTCGAACGGCGCCGGGCTCTGGTAGCGAATCCCGACCACGTTGTCGGGGTGGGAGACCCAGTAGGTGCGGGTGAACGGCTGGCCGGCCTGCTCGAAGCTGACCGTGGCGACCGCGGAGTCGAGGTCCAGCTCGCGGCGGTAGTCGGTGACCGGCCGTTCGCCGGCCAGCCGGCGCTTTTGCTCGGCGTCGCGCCAATTGCTAGTGTTGCCCAGCGTCAGGTGGACATGGGCCAGCGGCAGGTAGGCCGCACTCCAACACCCCACCATGTGGTCGTTGATCAGGTCGTTGGCCGCGCGGAACTGGCCGGCCAAAGTCAGCCGCCGCGCCTCTTCAAAATGGGCCCGGGTCTCGGGGTTGAACGTGTCGTGTTCTTCTCCGGACCACAGCGTGTCGTGGTTGATCAACACGTCGTCATGCACCGGGTCGCCGTATACCGTGGCGCCAAGCGACCCGTTGCCCAGCAGATGCGCGTCTTCAAAGCGCGTCGCCGGGGTTTGTTCCATTAGCTTCATGATTGCCTCCTTGGCGTGTGCGTCACAGCGCCGCGGCGATGGCCGCGGCCACCGCCTGCCCGACCACCCGGTTGCCGGCAGCGGTCAGGTGCAGGTGGTCGGCCCCCTTGTAAAAATGAGGGCCGGCAAGCGCCACCTGGTACAGGTCGTCGATGGCCACCCCTCGCGCGGCCATCACCGTCTTGGCCGCCCGATTGTAGGCGACCACCCACTCGTTGTCGTAGTGAATCTCGGCGCCGGTGCCGGTGTTGTCAACCGCCGCCCCGCTGCGTTCGATCGGCAGGCTGGTGGCGAACAGCAGCGTGTGGCAATGCGCCAACAGTAGCTCGGCCAGCCGGTCCAGCTGGTAGCCGTACTCGGGCAGCGGTCGCAGCGGGGTCTCAAGCGGCGGCTCGATGTTCATGTCCCAGTAGCCGTTGTTCCAGTGGATCACGTCAAAATCCCCGTCCCCAGCCAGCAGCTGGTTGGCCTGATACAGCGTGTAGGTGGTGTCGCGGCCGTTGTCGACCGGGGCCACGACGTCGGCCTTGCCGGCCAGCTCGTCCTTGACCACGTCTTGGTAGCCCATGCGAATCGAATCGCCGAGCAAAAGCACCCGCGGCGTCATTGCGGCGCCTCCCCGGTGGCTGCGGCGTCGCTCTTGGCAGCGGCCCCGGTGGTGCTTGGGGCAGCGGCCGCGCCGGCGGCGTTCACAGCGGTGCCAGCGGTGTCGGCCGCGTTCCCGGTGGTCCCAGCCGCGCCAGCGGCGATTGCGGCGCCACCGTCGGCCGTGATCGGCGCCTCGTGAATCTGGTAGTCGACCAGCTGGTGGTTGGCCCAAGTGATGTCGATGGTGCGGCCACCGGTCAGGCGCAGCCCGGACACGTGGCCGTTGGCCCAGGCCGCCGGCAGCGCCGGGAGGATTTTCAGCCCGTCTTCGCGGTCTTGCACCAGCATATTGGCGATGCCGGCGGTGCCGCCGAAGTTGCCGTCAATCTGAAACGGTGGGCAAGAGTCCCACAGGTTGTTCAACGTCGACCCCTGAAGCAGCCGCTGCACGAAGGCGCCGGCTCGGTCGCCGTCGCCCAGCACCGCGAACAGGCTGATTAGCCAGGCACAGCTCCAGCCGATCTGGTCCTTGACCTCCAAGTTGGCCAGGCGGTGTTCGATCAGCTTGCGGCAGGCCTCCTGCAGGTCCGGGCGCTTGCTGAACAGGTCGCCTGGGAACAGGCCCCACACCGGCGTCATGTGCCGGTGGCCGGGTTCCCGCTCCGGGAAGGCGCGGTTCCACTCCAGCAGGCGGCCGTCTTCGCCGACCTCAACGTCCGGGTAATGCGCGAGCTTGGCGGCAAACTCGGCGATCAGCGGGTCGTCGATCGCCAAGATCTCGCAGGTGCGGCTGAAGTCGCGGAAGGTGCTGCGAACCAGCTCGCGGTCCAGCGCGACGCTTTCGGTCATGCCGGCGAAGTTGCCGCGCGGCGTGATGAACTGGTTTTCAGGCGAGCTCGACGGGCAAGTGGTGTAGGTGCCGTCGCCGCGGTCGACCAGCCAGTCGTTCAGGAAAAGCATCGCCTCACGCAAAATCGGGTAGACCGTCTCCTTCAGGTAGGCCTGGTCCTTGGTGTAGCGGTACTCTTGGAACAGCTCGCTGGCCAGCCACGCGCCGCCCATCGGCCACATCGACCACCACACGGCGATGCCGCTGGCTGTTTGGTCGCCGAAGTTGATGCCGACCGGGTTGGTGCTGCCCCAGGCATCGACGTTGTGATGAACGACAAAACCCTTGGCGTGGTAGTTGATCGCCGCGGTTTTTTGCCCTGCCGTCACGACTTTGCGCATCAGGCGCAGGTACGGCGGGAAGGCCTCCTCGAGGTTGGCGACATGGGCCAGCCAGTAGTTCATCTGCAAGTTGATGTTGACCGTCCAGTTGCTGCTCCAAGGGGCCCGCAGCTGCCAGTTCCAGATGCCCTGAAGCGTCGGCGGCAAGGCGCTGTCTTCTCTGGCCGAGGCGATCAGCAGGTAGCGCCCGTACTGGAAATACAGGCTGACCAACCCGAGGTCGGTCGCACCGTCACGCACCCGCGCCAGCCGCACGTCGGTCGGCGCGGTTTCGTCGGCGGTGGCGTCAAGGCTCAGCTCAACGCGGCCGAACAGCCGCTGGTAATCGGCGATGTGTTGGGCCTTCAAGGCGGCGTAATCGCCGTCAAGCACGGGCTCGCGAACGCAAGACACCGCGATCACCGTGTCGTGGCTGTCGTGGACGTCCAAGGTGCCATGATAGGCGTTGACCCGGCCATCGGTGGCGAGAATCTTCACCGCACCGGTGAAGCGAATGCCGCGGGTGCCTTGGATCACGGCCTGTGGGGCCTCCCAGTGGTACTCGGGATCCACGTGTTCCGGGCACTGGCCGCTCAAGCTCAGCGTATCCCCTGCCGCCTCCACGGTCACGGCCAGCTCGGATTCGAACTTGAGCTGGAAGGACTGCGGCCCCTGCAGGCGAATGATCAGCGCCTGGGCCGGATGGCTGACGAAGGCCTCGCGGTGCAGGTGGGCCCCGCCCATGTCGTAATCGACGCTGGCCACCGCGGTCGCAAGGTCCAGGCTGCGGTGGTAGTTGGTCACGATGCTTTGGTTGAGCCCGTCGATGATCAGGTTGCCCAGCGGCAGGTAGGACTCGTTGTTTTCGCCCAGCAGCGACTGGGCGATCACGGCCTCGGCCTTTTCGTACTGCTGGTCAAAAATCAGCTGCCGCACCTCTTGCAGGTGAGCGAAGGCCTGCGGGTTGTTCTTGTCACGCGGGTAGCCGGACCATAGCGTCTCCTCGTTGAGGCCGATCACTTCGCGGCCGACCGTCCCCCAGACCATCGCGCCGAGGCTCCCGTTGCCCAGCGGCAGGCTTTCCTCCCACTGCAGCGCCGGGTGATTGTAATGCAGCAATAAGTTGGTCATGTTCATTCCTCCAATGTCTCTTGGCCCAACGCCCGAACGCCCGGGGTTGCCCCCAGGCGTTGTGCGACGCTTGCCGCCCTTAGTTGACTTGGTGCAGGGTTAAGACCCGCGCCTGAAAATCGTGGTTGATGCCGGCGTCGATGAACAGGCCGTAGTTCATCAGCTCATCGCCCGGCAGCTGTTGGCCGTCGATCTCGTAGGTCGCGGCCGGATCCAGGCCGCACAACCGCAGCTTGACGTGCGGCCGGCTGGCGCTGTTGAGAATCTGGAAGAAGAACAGCAGCGCGTCTTTGCGGTCCGGGCTGACGAACATCCAGGCGCAATCGTTGGTCTCGTACGGGCTGAGCAGCCGGTAGAAGTCACCAAACTGGATCAGCTGGCGGTGGGCCTTATAGAACTTGATGCCGGCCGCCACCTCCGGCAGGTCGGTGCGGTCTTTTTGCCCCAGGTCCAGCATGATGCCCAGGTTGCCCGAGGCCGCGGTGGCAAAGCGCGTCGAGAGGTCCGTGATGCGCCCGACCTGCTGGTTGGGCGACTCGGAGACATGGGCGCAGATCATCGACGCCGGGTACAAGAGGCTGGTGCCGTACTGAATCTTCAGCCGCGCGATCGCGTCGGTGTTGTCGGAGGCCCAGCTTTGCGGCATGTAGTAGCACATCGCCGGGTCGAAGCGCCCGGCGCCGCCCGAACAGTTCTCAAAGAGAATCTGCGGGTAACGGGCGGTCAGCTTCTCCAAAAAATCGTACAGACCCAGGATGTAGCGATGCGCGGTTTCCTTTTGATGCGCCGCGGCGCGGCCGACCGAGGCGACCTCGGTCAGGTTGCGGTTGAAGTCCCACTTGACGTAGGTGATCGGCAGCTCATCGAGAATCGCGGCCATCTGGCGGAAGATTTCTTCTCGCACCTCCGGCCGCGAGAAGTCCAGCACCAGCTGGTTGCGACCGCGCGAGCTCGGGTAGCCGGCGACGTGAACGTGCCAGTCGGGATGGGCCCGAAACAAGTCGGAGTCCTCGGAAATCATCTCGGGTTCAAACCACAGACCAAACTGCATCCCGCGGTCGACCGCGGCCTTGGCGACCCCGGCCAGCCCCTGCGGCAGCTTGTCGCGATCGACCTGCCAGTCGCCAAGCGACGTGGTGTCCGAGTTGCGCTTTTTGAACCAGCCGTCGTCCAGCACGAAGAGCTCGACGCCCAGCTTGTGGGCGTTGTCGATCAGGTCGACCAGTTTGTCCTCGTTGAAGTTGAAGTACGTGGTCTCCCAGTTGTTGGCCAGAATCGGGCGCTGGGCGTCGCGGTACTGCCCATGGGCCAGCCGCTCGCGGTACAGGTGGTGGAAGGTGTTGGACATGCCGTTCAACCCCTTGTCGGAGTAGACGTAGACCAGCTCCGGGGCCTGGAAGCTGGTGCCTGGTTCCAGCTGCCACTCGAACTCGTAGGGGTTGATGCCGGCCAACACCCGGGTCTGATCGAAGGCGTCGACCTCCGCGGCGATGCGGAAGTTGCCGGAGTAGACGAAGTGAAAGGCGTGAACCTCGCCTTGGAACTCGTCGGTGTTGGGGCTACACAGCGCGATGAACGGCTGCTGGGCGACGGAGCTTGCGCCGCGCTTGCTGTCCAGCACGTGGATGCCGGCGGCCAGGTGGTCGCGGCGCAGCTGCTTCTCGTTGGCCCAGGCGCCGGGCAGCTGGATCATGTCGTAATCCGAATCCGTGAAGTCGAAGCACCCAGACATCACCTTGTTGAGCCGAATCAGCGTGTCGCCCTCGTTTTCGACTCGGGCGGTGCGGGTCACGACGTTGCGGTCGGCGTAGATGGTGTAGCTCAAAACCACGGCGACGTGGCGCAGCGCGTCCTTGAGCGTGATGTTGAGCGTCTGCGCCTCGCTGTCGTCTTCGACGTAGGTGGCCGGCAGCCCGGTCAGGCGGGGCTTGCCGGCGACAATCTCGTGGTGGTCGTAGGTCAACGTGGTCGCGTTGGTGCCGTCTGCGTAGGTGAACTCAAAGGCGGTTTCGCGGTAGTCGCCGGCGCCGTCGCCCGGGTACTCCTGCGGCCACAGGTCCAGCGTGAAGCCCTGCAGGCGCTTGTCCGGGACGTTCGGCGAGAAGCTCGACCGCCCGTCGTGCGGGTAGGGCTGGCTTTGGGCGAAGCGGCGAATCCGCTTGCCGGAATAGACATGCACCAGGTAACCGCCCGGCAGGACCTCCATCACGTAGCTGATCTGGTCGTTGTATAGGTGAAACTGCTGCTTTTGGGAATCAAACTCAATCATATTTACTCTCCAACTTTCTAACGACTTATGCTCGGTTGCCCGTCTCGAATCTCGAACGGGTAAAAATGCGGCCGCTCCCGCAGCTGGTCATTCGGCGCGTGAAGCGTCAACAGCGCCTGACCGGCCAGCGTCTCAAACACCATGGCGTGGCCGCCGTCTTGGCCAAACACCGGCACCGGACACTGGCGCCAAGGGCCAAGCACCGACTCGGTGTCGGACCGCGCCGCTAGCAGCAGGTACTTGCCTTCACCGTACGACGACCACAGCATGAACAATCCCTGCGGCCGCTGCACCAAGAACGGCCCGTCGGTGACATAGGCGGCCGCCTTAGTGGCCGTCGCGTCCTCAAAGGGGGTGACGCCGACGCCTTCGGAGCCGTGAAACAGCACCTGTGGCGCCCCGATGGCCCGGGTGAGGTCGACCGATAGCTCCTGGACACAGATGGTGCCGTCTCGTGCCTGCAGCCACTCGTGGCAAAACACCAGGTACGGGGTGCCGTTTTCCACCCACAGCGTCCCGTCGAGACACTCCCAATCCGGCGGCGTCACCGGCCCGGCGGTCAGCGGCTTGAAGGGGCCAAGCGGCCGGTCGGCCACCAGAATCTGGGTGCCACGGGCCCGGCCCGGCGCCTTGAAGGTCGCCAGCATCACGAAGCGGTCGCCGTAAGCCGACACCTCCGGGGCCCAGTAGTTCTCCGTCGCCCAGAAGTCGCCGCGGTTTTGAAAACAAGTCACCGGCCCGAGCCACTCGCTCAAGTCGCTGCTGACGTAGCCGTCGAAGCCGTCGGCCGGCCCCCAGGTCGTCGCGCCGCGGGTGCCGTACAGGTAGTAGCGGTCGTGATCGACCAAGACGTAGGGGTCTCGCACATTGATTTCATCGAGTCGCATGGCGTCCTCCCTTCAGCCAAGCCGCAACCACCGGATTAGCGGTCAGTTGCCGGGCCATCAACGCCCCGGCGGCCGGCGTCGGGTGAACGTGGTCGCCCGAGTCGTTCACGGCCCAATAGCGCGTTGGGGCCTTGGGGTCGGCGACCGCCGCAGCGAGGTCAACACTCACCCCGAAGCGGCCGGCCAGAATCGCCTGGTTCAAGGTCTGCCGCACCGCCTCACGGGCCTTCGTGTGGTAATCGGACCCGCCGAACGGCAGTAAGGTGCTGACCACCGCCGGCACCTGCGCCGCGGCCACAATCGCCTGCAGCTTGGCAAAGCCGGCGAGCAAGGCCGCCACCGGCACCTCCTGATCGGCGGGTGCCCATGGACCCGGCTGCACCAGGTCGTTGATGCCCAGCAGCACGACGGCCAGGTCGCTTGGGCCGGCACCACAGGCGGCCAGCTCGCCGGCCGCGCGGCTCACCGCCGCCGTGCCGTACTGGTTGCCGACCCCTTGGCTAGGGTCGGTGTCGCGCAGCGCCCGGTTGCCGGACACCCCGAGGTTGACGATGGCCAGCCCCGGCTGGCTTTGCGCCATCGCGCCGAGGAAGTACCCCTGCTGGGTGATCGAATCGCCCAGCGCGATCAGCCGCCGCGGCGCCGGGGCCGGCACCAACAGCGCCTGCAGGCCGTACAGCACGAGGGCATGCGGGTCGTTGGCCGCCAGCGCGAACAAGTCGCGCGAAGCCACCGCGGCCCCGGCCGCGTCACGATGCGCCACCTGCACCAGCGTCTGGTCGTAGGTCCAGGTCAGCGTCTCGACGGTTGCGGCCACCGCAGTCAGCGTCACGCACAGCCGGTGCGGCGTTGGCCCGGTCAACTCGATTGCGTCGCTAACCAAGGTGCCGCCGGCCGGCACCATCAGCGTCGGGCTGCCGCCTTGCGTCACCGGCAGTGCCGCGGCGTCAGGGACCGCAACGTCTTGGACCGTCGCGGCGGTGAACACCAAGGGCTTGGTGCCGAACACGTTGCTCAGCCGCAGCCGAACGCTTGGGGCCACCACCGGCGTCGCCAGGGTGATCACTTGGGTATCATAGGCCAGTGAAGTCGGCACCGTGTGGTAATCCAGCGGGTGCAGGCTCCAGATGGGAACGTCAGATTTTGTCGTCAATTGAGCTCGCTTCTTCCTTGGGTTCGTGAATCTTGTGGGCGACCAGCCGGTGGTCGCGCCAGGTCAAGTCGACGGTGCGGCCGCCCTTGATGCGCAGGCCGGACACGCTGCCTTCGCGCCACTCGGCTGGCAGCGCCGGCAGCAGGCGAACGCCTGCGCCGTGGTCTTGCACCAGCATGTTGGCGATGCCGGCGATGGCGCCGAAGTTGCCGTCGATCTGAAACGGTGGGCAAGAATCCCACAGATTGGCCAGGGTGGACTGGACCAGCAGGTTGTGGACGAAGCGTCCCGCCTGCTCGCCGTCGCCCAAAATCGCGTACAAGTTGATCAGCCAGGCGCAGCTCCAGCCGATCTGCTCGGTGGAATGGGCGACCCGAGATTCGATCAGCTTGCGGCAGGCCGCCTGGCGCTTGGGGTCGGTGGCGAACAGGTCGCCGGGGTACAGCCCAAACACCGGCGACAGGTGGCGGTGGCCGGGCTCACGCTCCGGCAGCGGCTGCCCCCACTCGAGCAGCCGCCCGTCTTCCCCCACCCGGGTCGCCTTCACCCGCTTGGCCTTGGCCGCCACCTCCCGAATGAAGGCGTCGTCGAGGCCAAGCGCCGTGGTCGTCCGCAGAAAATCACGGAACGTCGCCGCCGTGAGCTCGAGGTCCAAGGCGACGCCATCGGTCCAGGCCGCCGGCTCGCCGTTGGGCAACAGGAACTGGTTTTCCGGCGAATCGGCCGGGCAGGTAGTCAGCTCGCCGTCCGGCGCCTCAACCAGCCAGTCGCACAAGAAGGCGCTGGCTTCTTTGAGCACCGGGTAAACCTCCGCGGCCAGAAAATCGCGGTCCTTGGTGTATTCGTAGTGCTTGTAAAACTCCTGGGCCAGCCACACCCCGGCCATCGGCCACATCCCCCACCAGACGCTGACGGCGTTGCCTTCGCGGTCGCCGTAGTTGATGCCGACGGGATTGGTGTTTTGCCAGTAATCGAGGTTGCAATGAGCGACGAAGCCCCGGGCGTGGTAGTTGATCCGCGCCGTTTTTTCGCCTTCCTTGACCACCCCGTGCATGAAGTCGACGAACGGTTCGAAGCAGTCCAGCAGGTTGCAGCTTTGAAGCGGCCAGCAGTTCATCTCGAGGTTGATGTCGGTGGTCCAGTTGCCACTCCAAGGGGCTCGCAGCTGCCAGCTCCAGATGCCTTGCAGGTTGGGCGGCAGGCTGCCGGGCCGGGCACTGGCAATCATCAGGTAGCGCCCGTACTGAAAGTACAAGGCGACCAGGGCCGGGTCGCTGGCGCCTTTTCGCACCGCGGCCAAGCGCTCGGGCACCGGCAGGTCGGACTGGGGCCCGAGGTCCAGGCTGACGGTGGCAAACAGGCGCCGGTAATCCGTGACGTGGGCGCTTAGCAGCTGGTCCCAGGTGGCCCCGGTCGGCAGCTGCGCCGGCTTCACGAATTCAACGGCCAACAGCGTGTCGGTCGCGTCTCTGACCTCGAGCATCTGGTCGTAGGCGTAGGTGCGGCCGTCGGTGTGAAGCAGCCGCACGGCGCCTTGGAAGTGCTGGCCGCGCGTCCCCTGAAGGATCGGCGCCGGCACGTCCCAGTTGTACTCGGGCTCGACGTGTTCCGGGCACTGCCCGGTGACGGTCAACCCGGTGCGAGCGGCGACCGCCGCGTGTTGCAACAGCGAGGCGAACCGCACCTGAAAGGACTGCCGCCCGGTCAGGTGAATCAGAAGCGCCTGGTGCGGGAAGCTCGCGATCACCTCGCGGCGCAGGTGTTCTCCGTTCATGTCGTAGCTGACCGTGGCCGTCGCCGTGTCGAGGTCCAACACGCGGCGGTAGTTGCTCGCGACGTGCTGGTTGAGAAACTCGAGCTCGAGGTTGCCCAGCGGCAGGTACGACTCGTTGTTCTCCCCCAGCATGTGGGCCGCCATGATCGCCTCGGCCTCGTGGTTGCGCCCGGCCTGAATCAGCCGCCGCACCTGCGCCAGGTACCGGAACGCCGAAGGATTGTTCTTGTCGCGGTAGTAGCCCGACCACAGCGTCTCCTGGTTGAGCCCGATGCGCTCAACGCCGATGCCGCCCCAGACCATGCCGCCCAGGCTGCCGTTGCCGACCGGCAGGGTTTCCTCCCACTGCCGGGCCGGCTGGTCGTAGGTCATCACAAGTTCGGTCATGTCGCACCTCAATCGGCGATTTTGAAAATCAGCGTCTCCTTAGGGGCCAGGGTCGCGGCCAAAATGGCGCCGGCCACCACCGGCTGGTTGTGCCACAGCTCGGTGATGATCCCGTGCTGGCCGACACCGACCGCCGCCAGGTCCAGGTTCAAGTCGGCCGGCTCCGACAGGCTGTAGTTGAAGCAGGCGACGTAGGTGGCATCCGTGTCGCGAGCGTAAAACACCGTGGCCGAGGCCTTGCCCAGCAGTGGCTCACCCACTGGGCGGAAGGCCAGGTCCTTTTTGACCAGCGCCATGATTGCGGCGTTGCCGAAGATTGACTCGGCGTTGGCCCTGGCCTGCGGCACCGCGAAGTCCTCGGAAATCAGCTTGAGCCCGGAGATCAGGCCGGTCGAAAAGCGCGTCTTGGCCTCGGCCAGGCTGATCGAATCGGAGTCGTTGCTGTGGAACAGCACGATGTGATCCGGGTCGTTGTAGGCGAACTGCCGCCCCTGCAGCCACCACAGGTAGGTCATCGAGTTGTTGACGTACTCGGATTGGTCCAAGGCCCCGAAGGCGTCACACGAAATGCGCCGGGCGTGGCCGTAGCCGCCGGGGAAAATCGGCGCGATCGACAGGCTGATGAACATGTCGTAGCCGATGCGCTCGGGCGCCAGCCGGGCCGTGATCTGCTTCATCGCGAAGTTGTAGGCCGCCATGCCGGTGGTGATCGATGGGTCGTAGAACGCGCCTTCGCGACTGGCGTGGCCGAGAAAGTCGATTTTGACGAAGCGGAAACCCCAGGCGACGATGCGGTCTAGGTCGTACTGCAGGTGCTGAATGGTGCCGGGGTGGGTCGGATCCAGCGAGTACAGCCCATCGACCGGCGGCAAAATGTTGCCGGCGTGGTCGCGCAGCACAATGTCTTTGAGCCGGTAGTTGTCGTCGGTGCCGGAGACGTATTCGTCGAAGTTACCGCCGGAGATGAACGGCGCCAGGTAGGAGCCGGCGATCTGGCCGTTCTCCTGCAGCCGCGCCGGCAGCACCTTCATGCGGTCGGTGAACTTGTTCCAGCTGGCGTCGAGGTTCAGCCACTGGTTGCCCTTGGCGTCGCTGAATTCCTTGTGCTGGGCCAGGTAATCCGCGGAGATCAAGAAGCGGTCGTAGGTGATGTTGCCCATGAAGGCCGCCCAGGTGTTCCACCCCACCGGCACCGGGTGCGACCAGGTCAGCGGCGGCTGCACGACCTTCAAGGCGTCGCCCAGCTGCGCAAGCCCCGCCTGAAAGTCCGCGAACTGGCCGACGAAGAACCGCGCGGAGCTGACCGTCGGACCGCTCACGGTGCCGTGAACCGCACCGTCGAAGTCGCGCGTCACCTCGCTGGTCGCCCCGGAGTAGATCTGAACCCGCGCGGCCGTGGCATCCACCACGTTGATCGCGGACTTCCACGTGTCGTGGTCGACGGCGCCGACCACCAGCCCCGTGTTGTCGCCGCTGGCGTGAAGCGCCGTGAAGCCGTAGATCTCCCGGGCCTCGCTCAACGGGTAGTCGACGAACTTCGCCCACTTGTCGTTGTCAAACGGCACGGCCAGCATCCGCCAGGCCGCGGTGCCGGCCAAAGTCGCGGTCAAGCCGACCTGGCGCAGCGCCACGGTCGTCTGGTCGGCGCCGGTCACGCTGACCTGCACCAGCCCGGTGGTCGCGCTCAATGCCGCGGCGATGATTGTCGCGGTGCCTTCGCTCAGCGCAAACGTGGTCGTGGTGGCGGCCAAGGTGCGATCCCCGAAGGCGACGGTCGTTGCGGCCGCCACCGGCGTCTCAGTCGGCGTCAGGCGAGTGCCATCCGCCGTCACGGCAAAAGGTGCCAGGGCCTGGAGCTGCCAGGCGCCGTCAATTGTCAGGGTTTGATCTTCCATCTTCATCAGCGATAACTCCTTATTGAATGCAACAGCCAACAGTGACTAAAACTTGGTTCTGCGGTGCTTGGCAACACGCGAGTCGAGGGGTTGACTTGCGCATTGCCAAGCATCGCCTTTCGAGTGGGCGTCGAAAGACGAGCCTGACTTAGCGTGGTGAGGTGAACCAGCGCCTGTGCAACCGCGGCCGCTAGGGAACAGCCGCGACTGCCGGGGTGATGCTAGCTAAGCCTTGACGGCCCCGAGCATCATGCCCTTGACGAAGTACTTTTGGACGAACGGGTAAACCATGATGATCGGCACGGAGGACACGATGGTCGCCGCCATGCGGATGCTGTCCGGGGTGACCGCCTGGGCCGCCGTCGCGTTCTTGACCGCGGCCTTGGAGGCGTCGCCGGTGGCGTACTGGTTCAGGATTTCAACCAGGATCGCCTGCATCGGCTTGAGGCTTTGAGACGAGGTGTACAAGTAGGCATCAAACCATGAGTTCCACTGCCCGACCGCCACGAACAAGGCGACGGTCATCAGGATTGGCTTGGACAGCGGCACGACGATTTTGAAGAAAATCGTCAGGTCCGACGCCCCGTCCAGCCGGGCCGATTCGAACAGGTCCTCCGGCAGCGTGTCGATGTAGCTGCGAATCAAGATCATGTTGTAGACGCTCAAGGCGCCTGGGATGATGAAGACCCAGAAGTTGTTGATCAGGCCGAGGGCTTTGATGATCATGTAGAACGGCACCAGACCGCCACCGAAGTACATGGTGAAGATGAAGATCATGGTCAGCGTCTTGCCGCCGTAGAAGTCACGCCGCGACATGACGTAGGCCAAGGCCGCGGTGACGAACAGCGAAACCGGGGTGCCGATTAGAGTCCGGGCCACGGTGACCTTGATGGAGTCCAGGAACTCCACGTTTTGCAAAATGTTGGTGTAGCTGGCCAGGCTGAACTTGCGCGGCCACCAGTAGATGCCACCGCGAACCGCATCGGTCGCGTCGTTGAAGGACACGATCAAGACGTTCCAAAACGGGTACAAGGTGACCAAGAGAACCAGGGCCAACACGACCCACTTGACGATGTCCAAGACGACGTCGCCCTTGGAGGAACGTGCGAAGTATTTGTGCAATTTTTCCGTCATGATGTTCCCCCCTTAGAAGAGCGCCGCGTCGCTGTACTTCTTGGACAGCTTGTTGGCAAAAATCACAAGCAAGAAGGACACGACGGCCTTGAACAGCCCGACGGCAGTACCGTAGGAGTACATGCCGTTGACCATCCCGTAACGGTACGAGTAGGTGTCCAGCACATCGGCGTAGTTCAGAATCGAGGAGTTCTGCAACAGCAAAATCTGCTCGAAGCCGGTGTTGAGGATGCCACCGATGGAGAGAATCAGAAGAATCATGATGGTCGGCTTCAGGGCCGGCAGCGTGATGAAGCGAATCTTCTGCGAGCGGGTGGCGCCGTCAATGTCGGCCGCCTCGTACTGCTCTTGGTCGATCCCGGAAATCGCCGCCAGGTAGATGATGGCGTTGTAGCCCATCCCCTTCCACATGTTGGCGATCGCGAGGATCCACCAGAAGTACTTCCCGTTTTGGAAGAACAAGATCTCCTTGGTGGTGATGTGCAGCGCCTGCAGGATGTCGTTGATGATCCCGTTGGCGGAGAACATGGTCAAAATCAGGTTGGCCGCGACAACCCAGGAAATGAAGTATGGCAGGTAGGATGCGGTCTGGATGCCCTTCTTGGCCCAACCGACGCGAACCTCGTTGAGCAAAACGGCGATGATGATCGGCATCGGGAAGCCGAACAGCAACGACAGCAGGCTGACGCCCAGGGTGTTGCGCATGATCAGCCCGAAGTCGTTTTCAAAGAAGTACTTGAACCAGTAGAGCCCGACGAACGGCGCGTGGGTCAGATCCGAGATGTAGCCGTTGGAACTTGAGCTGTAGTTGGTGAAGGCCATGTAGATCCCGGACATTGGCGCGTAGTTGAACAAGATGACACAGACGATGGCGGGAAAGGCCAAAAGCCACAAGTAGCGCTGGTCGACGATGGTTTTCCAGCCATTCTTCTTCTTGTTCGGGTGCGTCACTTGAGTCGTCGGTGCCGGTGTTGCGTTATCCATAAACTCACTCCTCTCTATGAATAAAGCTTGAGGGGTTAGCCTCAAGCTTTACAGAACCGATCAACTCATTCGCCCCAAAGTTTGTTTTGAGCCTTGTACTTCTGGTTGACCACCTTCAAGACGTCCTTCAGCCCGGCCGCGTTGATGTCTTTGAGCATCTGCTTGTAGGCCTTCTTGGTGCCGGCCGCAGTCTTGGCGTTGACCATCTTTGGAATGGCTTGCGTCTGAATGTCTTGAATCTTCTGAGCTTTCAACCCTTCCGGTGTGCTGCCTTCCGGAAGCAGTGAGTCGTAAGGCGCCGTGTCGTAGGCGGTGTCCGTCAGGTTCTGCTTGGCGAACTTCGCGCTCATGCTCTGGTTGCCGATGTAGGCGGTCACGCTCTGGGCGCTCTTTGGTGTCGGCGGCGTCGAGGTGACACACCAGGTCCAACGCGTGATCCCGGTTTCCTTCTTGGCCTTGTCTTGATCAGCCTTGAAGGCCTTTTCGATCTTCGCGGTTGGCACGTACTCGCCGTTTTTGATGTTGTAATCCTTACCCTTGAAGCCCCAGAACATCAGGTCTTGGCCCTTGCGGCTGGCCAGGAAGTTCAGCAGCTTCGCGGCGGCCTTCTTGTCCTTGCACTTATCGGTGATGCCGATGGCATCCCAGCCGAGGGTGCCGGCGGCCCCGTAAGTGGTCTCCTTCGGGCCGACGCCGTCACCCATGACCTTGTAGGCCACATAGTGGGCATCCTTGCCGTGCGAGGCCTCAAGGCTCTTGGACGCCGTGTCGGTGTTCCAGTAGGCCCACATGGTCCCAAGCACGTTGTTGGCCGAGAGCTTTTGCGAGGACAGGGTGTCGTTGTTGGTGACCCATTCCTTGTCGAGCAGGCCCTTGCGATGCAGCTCGTTGACAAACAGCATTTCCTTGAGGTACTGCGGATCGTAGGCGTTCCAGTTGAGCTTGCCGCCCTTTTCCGTCTGGTAGTACTTCTTGACCCCGAACATCCCGTCGACGACCCAGAAGGCGCCGGTGCCGTTCAGCAGCAAAGGCACACTATCTTTGCCGTCGATCTTGGGGTGCTGTTGCTTGAATTTGGTCAAAATGTCGATCATTTCGGACTGCGTGAACGGCTTGGAGGAGGCGGCTCGCTTGGCGCCGACCAGCTCCTTCATGTAGTCGTAACGCATTTCGAACCCGCCGACCGGGTCGCCCGTGCCGTTGTACCAGTTGGCCAGGTAGTAGTTCTTGCCGTCGGACCAGCGCGTCTTGTTCAGGGTGTTGCCGTACATCTTCTTGACGTTCGGCATGTACTTGTCGATCAAGTCGTTGAGCGGCACGAAGGCCTTGGATGAAATGTACTTATTCAGGTTATTCGACGAGCGGCTAACCATAACAATATCGGGATAATCGTGACTTGAAAGCAGCAGCGAGAGCTTGCCGTCCGGGTCGCCGGATGGGTTTTGGATGTCGACCTTGACCCCGGTTTGCTTTTCGATTTCTTTGGCCACTGGATCATCAAACTTGGCAGACCCCGAGTTCCCATCGAACCACGTGAGCGTGACGGTTTTGTTCGTGTCCGATTTGGAACCAGAGTCTTTGGCACCGCATGCAGAGAGCATGACAGCGCCGCCAAGTACTAAACCACTTAGCAAGAGTGTGTGACTTACAAAGTGCTTGTTCATTTGTCCAACCTCCTTAGTTGATACCCAAAGTATAGGGGGTATTCGCGCCCAAATACATGGGCAGATGCTCGATGCAGGCGACCTAATGCGCTATTTCAGCCCATTACTGATAAAGTCTAGCATCTCGCCATATTTTGGATAAAGCGTTTACATCTCGCCCACAATCTAGACTCATTCGGGATAATTAACCCTTGCAAGCGCTTAGACCACTTTCGCCCCATCTAAAAAGAGCGGCTCACCGCAAGGGTGAACCGCCCGGATTTCGAGGCGTTCGGTGCCGGATCAATCCGACACGCACAAGGTTTGATGACCACACTTCACGGCGGGTTACTCGGCCGTCAGTTCGTACAGCCGCGACTGGAAGTCGCCTGCGGTGCCGTCGAAGGCCTGCTGGTCGTTCTCAGTGGCGACGCGCAGCCCGGCGTTCATCAGCTCGGCGCCGGCGCGTGGTCCGGCCCCGTTGACCCGGTAGTTCAAGGCGGGGTCAAGCCCCTGCAGGTGCAGGTAAGTGGCGACCGGCTGGTTAGGTTGGTTCAAGGTGCGGTAGTCGGCCACAAGCGCCGTCTTTTGGTCCTTGGCCACCACCAGCCAGGCGGTTTCGTCGCCGTCAAACGGGCTGAGCAGCCGGTAGAAGGTGCCGTACTGGATCAGCTCGCGATGCGCCTTCATGAAGGCGACCTGGCGGCTGACTTCCGCCAGCTCGGCGGCGCTTAGCTTGTTGAGGTCCAGCTCGTAGCCAAACGTCCCAAAGTACGCGACGTTGGCCCGGGTGGTCAGCGGCGTGATCCGCCCCACCTGGTGGTTCGGCACGGCCGAGACGTGCGAGCCGATCGCAGACAGCGGGTAGGCCAAGGAGGTGCCGTACTGAATTTTTTGCCGGGCCACCGCGTCGGTGTCGTCGGACGCCCAGGCCTGTGGCGCGTAGTACAGCATGCCGGCGTCGAACCGGGCGCCACCGCTGGCGCAAGACTCGAACAAGACATCCGGGAAGGCCTGAATCAGCCGCTCGTACAAGGCGTAGACGCCCAGGATGAAGCGGTGGTAGACACTGCCCTGGGCAGCCGGGCTGGCGCCTTGGGAGAAGACCTCCGTCAGGCTGCGGTTCATGTCCCACTTCACGTAGCTGACCTTGGCGCCGCCCAGAATCGCGCTCATCTGCTGGTACAAGGCGTCGACCACCTCGGGCTTGGAGAAGTCCAAGACGTACTGGTGCCGCCCGACCGAGGCCACGCGGTCCGGGGTTCTAAGTACCCACTCGGGATGGGCCCGAAACAAATTGGAGTCCGGGTTGACCATTTCGGGCTCGAACCACAGGCCGAACTTCAGGCCCAGCTTGGTGATTTGGTCGGCCAGGCCGGTGATGCCGCCGGGCAGCTTAGCCAGGTTGGCCTGCCAGTCGCCCAAGGCGCGTTGGTCGTCGTGGCGTTCGCCGAACCACCCGTCGTCCAAAACGAACAGCTCGACGCCGACCTTTTTGGCCGTCTGGGCGATGCCCAAGAGCTTGGCCTCGTCGAAGTCAAAGTACGTGGCCTCCCAGTTGTTCAGCAGAATCGGCCGCGGGGCGTCGCGGTACGGGCCGCGAGCCAGCCGATGCGCGAACAGGTCGTGGAAGGCCTGGCTCATCGCGTTGAGCCCGTGGGTCGAATAAACCATCACCACCTCGGGGGTCTGCAAGGCGCCGTCGACATCCAGGCGCCAGGCAAAATGGTCGGGGTGAATGCCCATCAAAACCCGCGTCTTGTTCATCGTGTCGGCGTCGACCAGCCCCTGGAAGTTGCCGCTGTACACCAGCGCCAGGCCGATCGCGTCGCCGGCGAACTCGGTGGTGTGCGGCCGGCGCAGCACCATGAACGGGTTGAACTGGGCGCTTGAGTGACCGCGCAGGCTCTGAATGGCGGCGATGCCCGGCACGATTTTGCGCGTGGTGATCGCGCGTTCCCGAGCCCAGGCGCCGGTCAACGTCATCAGCTCGTAGTCTTGATCCGGCAGATCCAGCGCCAGGCTGGCGGCCCGGGTGACGGTCAACGGCGTCGTGGTCGCCGCAAACCGGGCGTTGCGGGTGATCACCGGCCGGTTCTCGTAGATCGTGTAGGACAAGACCAAAGTCGCGTCGATCACCGCGTCGTGCAGCGTGATGGCAAGCGTCGTCGCTTCTTCGGCAGCTTCGACGTAGGTCGCCGGCAGTCCGGCCAGGCGCGGCTTGCCCGGGGTGATGGCGTGGCTTTGGTAGGTGAAATTGGTGACGTGGCTGCCGCTTGGCTGGGCCACCTCAAAGGCCGGCGTCCGCATGTCGCCGGTGCCAAAGGTCGGGTACTCCTGCCGGACCTGGTCCATCTGGTTGGCGTCGGGCTGCGCCGGATCGAAGCTCAGCGGCGCGTCGATCAGGTCGGACAGGTACACCCGGTCGGGGATGCGCGGGCCAAAATACACCTGGCCGAGCTGGCCGTTCGGGAGTACCGCCAGCACGTAGCTGATCTGCGCGTTGCTCAGGTGGAACGTCGAATCCGTCTTGTGGTATACAACCGTCATATGCGTTTTCCTCTTCTCTCTCCAGTCTACCCCCTCATTCTAGGGACCGGGCGGCGCCAATGATATGGACTGACCGGCTTTGAATGCGGCGAAATGCGCTTTTTCCTAGCATTATTGACATGTTCGCGCATTCTGCTATACTCGAGGCGAAAAGCGCTTACACAACGACCGGTCAGGAGGGGGACCGGCCGCCATTGCTGTGGGCGCGGGGAGGGGTATCATGGAAACCGATAAATTGCTGACGCTTGCGCAAGAGGAAATGCTCGACTTGCGGCTGTACCAGGCCGGCTTTGCGGCCTGCGAGCCGCTGCACTACTACGGGCCGGTCAAGCGCAACCACTTCTTGTTTCACCTGATCATCGACGGCAAGGGAACGCTGCAGTCGACCCGCTCGACCGGCGAAACCGTCGACTACCACCTGAACAAGGGCAGCGGCTTTTTGATCGTGCCCGAGCAGGTCAACACCTACTACGCCGACCGCGAGCTGCCTTGGTCTTACGTGTGGATGGAATTCGACGGGCTGCAGGCGTATCACCTGCTGAAGCTGGCCGGGCTCAGCCAGGACAGCCCGATTTTTCGCACCCCCAACGACCACCTGTTCCGCCACCTGCAAACCGAGATGATGTACCTGGCCAACAACGCCGACCAGTCGCCCTTGAACCTCTTGGCTCACACCTACCTGGCCGTCGATTACCTGACCAAGCGGCACAACGACGACGCGCTGAACGCCTACGCCAGAAGCGATCAGCGCCAGCTGGATTACGTGCTTCGCGCCATCGAGTTCATCGAGTACCACTACGCCGAGCCGATTTCCGTGGAGGACATCGCGGAGTTTTGCAACCTCAGCCGCAGCTACCTCGGGGCCGTTTTCAAGAAAATGTATTCCAAGAGCATCCAGGAGTTTTTGATCAACTACCGGCTGGCCAAGGCGACGGAGATGCTGCGCTTTTCCAGCGATTCGATCAAGCTGATTGCCGAAAAGGCGGGTTACGCCAACCAGCTGAACTTCTCTCGGGCCTTCCAAAAGCGCTTCACCATGGCGCCGAGCGAGTGGCGCCGCCTCAACCGTCCCTGCCTCGATCCCATGGAAGGAATCAACATTCATGAAGCCTAAAAACATCGTCCTCAAGTGCATCGACAAGATCTACCTGGCCCTGCAGCTGTCCTGCCTGATTCTGGTCGCCAACCTCCCGCTGCTCATCGCCTTCATTCTCTTTCAAGCCGAGCTGTTCAAGAGCTTTCTGGCCTACCTGGTCTTGTTGCCCTTCATCCCCAGCCTGATCGCCGCCTTGGCCTTGATGGGCAAGCAGCTGCGCGGCGAATCCCCGCGCATGATTCGCGACTACCTGCACTACTACCGCCAGGGGGTGCTGCAAAACTACGGCTTCTCGCTGGTCCAAACCGTGCTGTTTTTGCTGTTGACCACCTTCTTTGCCTTCAGCGTTCAAAACGGCAACCCGCTTTTGATCGTCTTCCCCGTGTTGCTCCTGCTGCTTCACGCCTACCTCACGATTTTCGGCAGCGCCTTGATCGGACGCTTCACCGTCACCCTGCCCCACCTGTACCTGTTCATTTTGGGCAAGCTCTACCACCAGTTCGGGCTTTTGTTCAAGCTGGACTCGCTGGCCGTCTTCGCCTTGCTGGCGCTATACTACCAGCCGCTGTTCGCGCTGTTTCTGGCGGCCGGGTTCTTCACCTTCTTCGCCGCCAAGGTGTGCTTCCCGGCCCTGCAGACCTTCGAGGCCCAGGTGGCCGCCCATGCGGCGGCGGCCGGCAAGTAGGCGGCCGGCAAGTCACGACGCTCATGTAGCAACCAACACCCCGCGAGGCACCTCGCGGGGTGTTTTGCGTGGCCGGGCTTGGCCGACCGGTTGCGCCGTGGGTCGGCTTCGTCGCCCCAACGCCAATAAGCCAGCCCTCACCGCGGCGACGCGCGATGAGGACTGGCTTATTTGGGCTATGGCCGACGCTGGATCAGGCCGACGCTGGATCAGGCCGACGCTGGATCAGGCCGGCTGCAGCGTCAGGTTGACCAGGTTCGGTAGCTGCCCGGCGGTGGTCAGCACGATGCGGTTGGCACCGGCAACGAGGTCGACCAGCACCTCGCGGGTCAACAGCTCGCCGACCTGGGTTGCTCCCCAGACACCGACGCCGCCAAGTCCGGCCTGGACCTGCTGGTCGCCGTTGACCGTGACGGTGGCGGTGCCACCGGCCGCGGCGTAGTAGTTCACCGCCAGGATGTAGCGGCCGGCGTCGGCGACGAACACCGGGTCGAAGGTCGCGCTGCTTTGGGCATCCAGGCCGACCAGCACGGCTGGGGCGGCCTCGGTCAGATGCGCGTGGCCGCTCAGGGCCGCGACCGCGACGTCAAGCGTCAGCGGTGCGGGTGCGACCGCCTGGCCAATCTGCACCGCTGACAGCAGCGGCGCCGGCCCGGCCTGCCGGGTGATGGTCAGGTTGAGCGGACCGCCGACCAGCGGGAAGTTGACGTCATGCACGGCAAACACCGTGCCGCCGTGGCTGGCCGGGGGCAGGGTCACGGTTTGGCGCGTGTGGCCGTCACCCAGCGTCAGCGTGATCGGCTCAAGCGCCGCGTAGGTCAGGCGCAGCCGGTGCGAGCCGGCCGCGAAGTTTTCCGGGCAGGCGATCGTCGCGGTGTGGTTGAGCTGCAGCACCGCACGGCCGTCCTCATCGGAAACCGCGGATCGGACGCTGCCCAAAAGCGGCGTCATCGAGGCGGCCGGGTAGGTCACCTGCCCCGCCGCCATGAAGCGGCCGGTCGGCTTGACCGCATAGGGAGTGACGTGTCGGGCGATGTAGAGGCCGGCCCCGCCGTGTTCCAAGAGCCGCAGCAGCAACTTGCTATCGCGGGTCACCTGCTGGGTGGTGACGTGAATCTGGTCGCCGAAGCGGTCGTCTTGGTACAGCTCAGCCTCAAACTCGCCTTCGGGCAAAAAGCTCAGGTCAAGCGTCAGGTCGCGCCGCTCGTTGACAATCACGCCGATCACGTACGCGTCTTTGGTCCAGCGCAGCATCGCCACGTGGCTGCCGGGCTCGCCGGCCAACAACCGCATGCCGTCGTACTTGGCGGCCAGCCGCTGCAAAAAGCGGGTGCCGGTCCAGGGGAGCAGGTTGTAGATGCTGGCGGCGTAGTCTTGGCAGCCGGACTCGAACACCGCGGCCAAGGCCGCCTGATGCGCCATGGTGGTGTTGCGGTTGGCATTGATGAAGCCGGTCGGCGTGTAGTCCATCGGTCCCACCGCGTTGCGAATGAACGGCACGGTGCAGTTGTGCTCGGCGGTCGGGCCGCTGCTCCACTTGTAGTACTCCATGCCTTCGATGCCCTCGGCGGCGATGAAGTGCGGCCAGGTGCGACCCTCGCCCATCGGCTTGGTCGAGCCGTGGAAGTTGACCATCAGCTTTTCTCTGGCCGCGATTTCCGCCATCATTTTGTACTGCTTGGCGGTGTGAGCCGAGTCGTTTTCAAAAAAGTCGATCTTGACGCCGTCGACGCCCCAGCGCTTCCACTTCGGCAGGTGAGCCTCGGCGGATTCAACGGTGTCGATCGCCTGCATCGCCGTCCAGACCCAGGCCTGGACGTGATGCGCATGGGCGTAGGCGCAAAATTCCTGAATCCAGCTGGCATCCCAGCCGGCGTCGAGCAGCACGGCCTCAAAGCCGTTGGCCGCCGCGAAGTCGACGTAGGCCTTGGCCTCGGTGAACTTCTGGGCCCCCAAGTCGTTGCTCCACCAGGCCCAAAGCGTCCGGGCCGGGTGAATCCAGCTGGTGTCTTCGATAATCGAGGCCGGGTTCAGGTCGAAGTTGAAATGCGCCCGGACCACGTCGTCGAGCGTCGGCGCCACCAGCAGGTAGCGCCAAGGCGTCTCAAGCGGCAGCGTGGTCGCCACCGGCTGGCCCTTTTCCTCAAGCGCAAACTCGAGGTCAAGCCCCGCCCCGGCGGTGCCCACCACGTGGCTGATGCAGTAGTTCTGCTCGAGGTTCAACACCCCGGCCTCGTTGACCATCAGCCAGGGGGTGTCAGCGCCGTGGACCAGGGCCGGCAGGTTGTAACGCTGCCCCTGCCGCGCCTGACCCCAGTGGCCGTGGTTGTACGGGCCTTCGTAAGACGCGACGATGTCTTGCAGCCAGACATCGGTCAGCCCCGCCGCGAAGTTGAAGGCCGTGGCCTCCTTGACCACCGCCGTCGCCGCGGTTGCGCCTGGCACCCGGTAGCGCCAGGCAAACCCGTTGTTGGCCAGGCGAAACTCGAGCTCAAAGGCCTGCGTCCCCTGGGCGAAGCGCAGCACGTAGGCAAAACCTTCGCTGTGGTACTCGGCCAGCTTGCCGGCCGGCAGCGCGTACCGCTCGTCGACGCGCGACTTGGTCGGGCCGGCCACGAAGGTTAGGTCGCGGGTCAGATCCGCGCCGGTCAAAACCAGGCCGAGCGGCGATTCGGTCATCAGGGGCGTCTGATCCAGCGCCAAGGCGTAGGTCAGCTGCCCCTGGGCATCCATATTGATGGTGGCCACCAGGTGGCCGTCCGGAGACGGCAGCGGCCAGTGCATAGGTTTCATGTGCTCCTCCTACAAAGTCTCAAACAACGGGTCATCCAATCGTTGCAGCAAGGTGATGGCGCCGAGGTGATCCGGCGCCGCGGCCAGCACTGTGGTCGCCAGCTGCCGCGCCAGGTCGTGCTGGCCCAGGCCGTAGTGGCCCAGCGCCAGCAGGTAGCGGCAGTAAATGCGGTGGTTCTTGGTGATGTCGGCCTTGAACACCGTGGTCTGCGGCATCGACACGGCGAAGTAGTCGTAATGCGCGACGTCGTGCAGGTGCTTTTGGCCGTATGTGGTCAAGGCGTAAAAGCAGCGCTTGGCCGCCTTGGTCTCGCCCAACTTCAGGTAAGCCAGCCCCATGTAGAGGATCAGGTCGGCCGGCTGGTCGTTGTAGTACAAGACGTCGCCGGGCTCCTGGTCGCCGACCGTCGCCTTTTGAAAATGTTCCCGGGCCACTGCGGTATCGCCGAGCTTTGCGTAGGCGACGCCCAGCAGGTACTCGCTGAGGTTGTCGTGGTAGTTGGCAAGCTTGCCCTCGCCGAGGTTGGCCGGCCGCTCAAGCGAGCGGTTGAGCAGGTCGATTGCGTGTTGGGGATCACTGGCCAGCGCGGCCTTCGCCAGCTCGGTCAAAGCCGTCACGTACTGCGTGGAGACCTTGCCCTCCCCGCCTTCCCACGGGTGGAACTGGCGGTGCATGATTTCATCCAGCGCGTCCTGATGACGGCCACGCGCGTTGAGCAGCGTGATGTATTCGACCAGCAAGTCGTCGCGCTGGTGGACCAAGGCGAGCTTGCCCTCAAGCCCCGCCAGCCGCGTTGCCACCGGCTGGCCGGCCAGCTGCTGCAGCGAGTTGAGCTCAAGCAACAGCCGCGCGTCGGTTGGATCAAGCGCCTGGGCCTTGGTCTGAAGCGCCAAGGCGCCTTTCAGGTCGTCTTGGACGTTGTAACGCGCGAAAGCCAGGTTGCGCAGCAGGGTCGGGAACTCAGGCAGCTGTTCCTGCGCCTTTTCCCAGGCCGCGATGGCCGCTTCGTGGCGCCGCTTGTCGTACAGCAGGTTGCCCAGGTAGTATGACGCATGCGGGGTGGCCGTTGGGTAGGCCGCAATCAGGCCAGTCAGCACCCGGTACTCGCGCAGCTTGTTGGGGAAGCAGTAGCTTGGATCCGCCGCCTCGGCCGCGGCCAGCGCGGCCTGCGCCTTTCGCGTGTCGCCTTGGGCCAACGCCAGCGCCGCCAGGTAGTAGTGCGGCATCGGGCCGGCCGGCGCCGCCTGCAAAATCGCCGCGGCCGCCGTCAGCTCGCCCATCTGCCAGTAGTCATCGGCCAGCTCCAGGTAGTTGTTCAAAGATCCGCGCATCGCCTGCTGCCAGGTCGCCTGGGCCGCGGCAGCCCCGCGGCCGGCCTCGTACAGGCTACCCAGATCCAGCGGGTCGATGGCGAGGTTGGCCGCAATCGCCGCGTCAACCGGCTGGCCCAGTCGCCGCATCAACACCACCTGCAGCACCCGCGCCTTGAGGTGGTGGGTGTTACGGGTTAAGGCCTGCGTGACGAAGGCCAGCGCCTGGCGGTCGTTCCCCTGCCGGGCGGCGGCCAGGGCCAGCTGGAAGAAGGCCGGGCCCTTGGTGTCGTCGTTCCAGGTCGCCTTGTAGAAGCTGTCGAACGCCGCGGCGTCTTCACCCAGCGCCAGCTGCGCAAGCCCCAGGTTGAAGCGCGGGGCCCCGGTGTCGGGGTTGGGGGTGTGCAGTTCCTGTCTGGCCACGGCCTTGGCGAAGTGGGCCTTGGCCGCCTCGAACTCGGCGCGGCGATACAGGTACAGGCCGTAGCCGTTGTTCAGGCGACTGTCTTCGGCGTCGCGGCGCAGCCCCTCCTGGTAGTAGGCCGCCGCGTCCAGCGTCGCGTGGCGGTACTGCTCGATGTGCTGGGCGGCCAGGAAGAGCTCCTCGGTGGTTTTGATCGCGGCCGGGTCGCCGATAGCGGTCGCCGGATCCGGCAGGTCGGCGATGGCGGCCGGGGCCCCTTGGTAGGCGACGATCACGCCGTGGTCGTCGCTCAAAGTCAGCTTCACCCGCTCGTCAATCGCGGCGATCGGCGTGTCGAGCAGCTTCTCGTAGGCCGCGTTAGGCGTCAGGTCGACGCGGTCGGTGAACAGCACCTCATCGTCCAGCGCCAGGGTCAGCTGGGCCGAGAGCTTGCTTGAGGCGTAGACGGCCACGCGGGTCTTGCCAGCGGTCAGCTCGACGTTGATCGCCGCGTCCTTGGTCGCGTTTTTGATGTGGCCGACGCCCTTGTACGGCATGAAGTACTGGGTGAAGGTCTTCTCCTCGTACGGGGCCAGCCACGAGAAGTCCGGCTGGTTATCGGTGAACACGCCGGTCATCAGCTCGATGTACGGGCCGTCGTGGTCGGTCAAGTTGCGGTCCCAGGCCTGGCCGAAGTCGCCCGAGCCCCAAGTCCACTGCTTTTTGCCCGGCGAGACGTGGTGGTCGGCGACGTGCAACAGCCCCGCCGCCGAAGCTTCGTCGTAGTTGCCCATGAAGTTGTAATCCGAGTGGTAGGCCATGTACGAGGTCGGCACCTTGACGTTCTTGTAGCGCGAGATGTCCACGCCGTCCGAGTAGTCGTACTTGTAGTAGGTCCCGGTGGCGATGGGGAAGCTCGACACCGCGCGTTTGCCGTGGTCCATCACCGCGTTGACGTCGGGCGGGAAAACGGAGTAGGTGTGGTCGTTGACCGGCACCGCCGGGTTAGCCCACCACAGGAAGGTCTGCGGCAGGTCCGTGCGGTTGTACAGCTGCCCGTCAATTTGGATGTAGGCCTTGTCCGGGTACAGCGTGAACCGCGCCTCACCCTTGGTGCCGTACATCTGATCGATTTCCGAGACGATTACGGTTTGGCTACCGTCGGCGTTTTTGACCAGCTCGTGCTCCACCGGCATGAAGGTCGACGGCCGGTGGTGCTGCGGCCAGTTGAACTCGATGCCGCCGCTGATCCAGGGCCCGACCAACCCGACTAAGGCCGGCTTGATCACGTGGTTGAAGTAGATGAAATCGTAGCCGTTGGTCTTGTCCAAGGCCCGTTGGATGCGGCCGCCGAGCTCCGGCAGGATCATCACCTTCAGGTAGTCGTTTTCGAGGTAGACGGCGCGGTAGGTCTTGTCCGTCGGCTTGTCCGCGATTTTTTCGGTCACCGGCAGCGGGTAGACCTTGCCGCTGGATCCTTGGTAGACCCGCTTCTCCAAAAACAGCGGGTTCTTATCCGGCTTGGCCACCTCGTAGGTCGGCAGCACAACGTTCTCTTCCCAAGCTTTCACTTGCATCTGATCCACACTCCTTTGTTAATCGCCCCTATCGTAGCCGCTTGACCGGTCAAAATGAATGCACTTTCAGCCGAAAGCATTGACTATCCGCCACTCTCGCGGTATAAAGGGCGCGAGGTGATCGCATGACGATTCAAAAAAGGGCCGGCTTTGCCGGCGAGCGCTACTTGCTGTTGCCGATGCGCGATTCGGCGGCACTTTTGGACCACGCGCTGGTCAATCAAAACTACATCACGGAGATCGGCTACTACCCCGCCGCCCGGTTCCACTACCGCGAGCGGCCGCACGGGGCGGCCCAGACCATCTTCTTGTTTTGCGTCGCCGGCCGCGGCACCGTCGAGTTCGGCGGGACCACCTACCCGATGACCGCCGGCACCATCTGCTTCATCCCGGCCAACACGCCGCACCGCTACTTCGCCGACCCGACGGCGCCTTGGACCATCATGTGGTTTCACTTTGCCTCCCAGACCTTCGCCCAGATTCAGGCGACCGACAGGACCAAGCTGTTGCACCTCGGCGCGGCCAAGCAGGCGCGAATCGAGCAGCACTTCTCGGAGCTCTTGACCCTGCTTGAGCAGGAGGTCTCGATTGCCAATCTGATCTGCGCCTCCAACTACCTGACCCTGATCATCACCGAAAGCTACTTCATGCAAAATACGCCGGTTCAAGACCTCAAGGCCAAGCTGGTGTCCGATTGCATCGCCTACATGAACAGCCACCTGGAAACCGACCTCACCGCGGCCGCTTTGGCCAAACACGCCGGCGTCTCGATCAGTTACCTGAACCAGCTGTTTCGCCAGTACGCCGGCCGCTCGCCGATCGAGCTGTTCATCGAGTCGCGCATGAACCGCGCCTGCAGCTACCTGCGCCTGACCGACATGCGCGTCGGGGCGGTCGCGACGACCCTGGGCTACCACGACCCCTTCTACTTCTCCAAGCTGTTCAAAAAAACCATCGGCCTGTCCCCCAAGGCCTACCGCGAGCAGGCGACCGCGCCGACGCCGTAGCCGTCGGGCGGCGAACGGTCGGGCGGCGAGCGGTCGGGCGGCGAGCGGTCGGGCGGCTCGGCCACGGACCGGCCGGCGACCTCGGACCAACCGCTGCCCGAGGTCGCAGCGGCGTCGCGCCTTGCCGGTCCGAAACCGCCGCACCACCGCCGGCGACCGGCCGTCGCGCAACCGCCGCCCATTTTTGGGGCAATCACCCCTTGACCCTGACGCCGCGTCAGCCCTTATGCTACTGAGTGGGGCCAACCCGGCCCCGAACGGAGGAATGAGATGCCCACTTACACCACCAGCCAGTTCGCCGCCTTGACCGGCCTGACGCCTCGCACCCTGCGCTACTACCACCGGCTCGGGCTGCTGCACCCGCAGGTCGCGGCCAACGGCTACCGCCTGTTTTCAAGTCAAGACGCCGATGCGGCGCAGCTGATTCGCTTCTACACGGCGCTTGGCCTGAGCCTGAACAGCGTCGCCGCGCTGCTGGAAGGCGACGCCGCGAGCCGGGTTGCGGCGCTGAGGGCCCAACGCGCCAAACTGGTCGCCCAACGGCAGGCGCTGGGGCACCTCATCGCCGAGCTGGACAGCACACTCACCAATCAGGAGGGACAACCGATGACAGATACCGCCAAATTCACCGCCTTCAAGCAGGCGGCCCTCGCCCACAACGACGCCGAGTACGGCCAGGAGGTCTTGGCCAAGTGGGGGCCGGATGAAAAAACGGCCGCCGACCGCCACTTCAAAGGCCTCGATGAGGCCACCTACAACCGCGCCCAGGCGATCGAACAGCAGCTGGCCCAGGCGCTGCGCCAGGCCATCGCCTCAAGCGCCGCTCCCGCCGGCCCCCAAGGCCAGCAGGTCTGCACCCTGCACCGCCAGTGGCTTGAGATTATGTGGCGCAAGTACGACCCGGCTATGCACCGCAACCTGATGGCCATGTACGAGGGCGACAGCCGCTTTGGCGCCTACTACGACACGCTGGCCGGCGCCGCCGCCGCCTTCTTGATCGCGGCGGTTCGCGCCAACGCCTGAGCCACACCTGAGCCACGGCCAAAATCAAATCCCGGTGCGACCGACCCGAACGGGTTGGCAGCACCGGGATTTTGGCGTTTCGTCACTCAAAAATCCGGCGCATCGCTGCGCCGGACGCGCCGAAGCCACCGCGGGTTCAGACCCGCGGCGGCCTCGGTTGTTTTTGTTGGTGACTTGCGTTCTTGTGCCGATGGCCCCGCGGCGGCCGCGCTGCTGCGCGGTGCCTGGGGACAAGCCACCGGTCAATGCCCCGCCGCAGCTACCTCGCATGGCGAGTAGGCGGACCAATGAGCGGCCGGTGGGTGGTGGTCCACACCCTGGTGGTCGGCCCCAATCGGAGGAGGCCGTTGCGCGAAAACGTCGACGTTGTTGCCTGGTTCAGCATGGCATGGGTGGGGGTACTGGGAATGCTTATGTCCCGGACCTTCCCCCTAAGCAGTAGAGTTGCAAGCGCTGCGGCCGCAGCGTTTTCCCTGCCCGTTGACAATCATCTGATTATAATGTAAGCCCTGCCACGGCGGCTGTCAACTTTTACGCTCGCGTGGTTGGGCAACGGCTCGCGCGATGAGTCGCCGCCCGTTCATTCCGCGGCCGGCGCCGACTCACGGCTCCGGCCGGTCGCCAACCGGCTCTGGTTCCGGACGGCGGCTCAGTCCCCGTACACGATTTGCTGGACGCGCGTCGCGATGGTTTGGACCAGCGACCAGTCCATGTAGTCCTGGTTGGTGGTCAACACCGCCAGCAGGTAGCGCTGGCCGTTGGGCAGCGTGACGATCGCCGCGTCGTTGTCGGTCGATTCCAGCCAGCCGACCTTGTCTTGCACCACGGCCTTGGGCGTCAGGCTTGCCACGGCGGCGGGAATGCCGTCGCGGTAGACCTGCGTCGCCATGTCGCCGGTCAGCTTGCTGGCCAGGCTGGCCGTGGCGAACGGCGCCTGGCGCAGCGCGATGCGCCGCAGCACGGT
The DNA here is from genome assembly GCF_054785075.1 of Lacticaseibacillus suihuaensis. Taxonomy (NCBI): domain Bacteria; kingdom Bacillati; phylum Bacillota; class Bacilli; order Lactobacillales; family Lactobacillaceae; genus Lacticaseibacillus; species Lacticaseibacillus suihuaensis. The sequence continues at coordinate 151,843 of NZ_BAAGBJ010000004.1, forward strand.
GACCAGGTCGTTGGCCGTCGTCTTGGCGATGCCATTGCCGAACACCGGGCTGACGACGCCGAGGCTTGCGAAGTAGGCGTTCATCGCCGTGGCGCCGTAGCGGTACAGCTGGGCTTCGCCGTACTCATTGGCCGAGTTGACGATCATGTTGGTGAAGCCGGTTTCGTCCTCGCTCGTCCAAGTCCGGGCCCCGCTTTCGACTTGGTGAAAAAGATAGGCGGTGATGTACAGCTTGTAGGTGCTGGCGGCGGTCCAGCTGGTGGTGCCGTTGACGTTGGCCGCAAGCGCCCCTTGCTGGTAAACCGCGGCGGTCTTGGCCTTGGCCGCGGCGCTGCCGGCGGTGGGGCTCAAGTTGTAGAAGCTGACGGCGACGTTGCCGCTGGCGCCGACCTCCTTCAGGTAGGCCGCAAGCTTGGTGCGAATGTTTCGTTGCCGCTGGGTCACCTGGGCCGCCGTCAGCGCAGTGGTCGCGGCGGCCTTCTTAACCGTCGCGGTTTTGGCCGTCTCGCTACTGGCCGTGGTGGTGCTGCTGTCTGCGGTCTCGGCGCTGGCGTCCGTTTCGGCCTTGGCCGCCGTCGCCGGCTCGTCCAGGCCGTCGTCTGGCGCCACCATGGTGTGAACGCCCCAGCCCAGCAGGCTGAGGACCAAGACGGTGCAGCCGGCCGCCATGGCGACGCGGTCCCAGCGCAGGCGGCGGTGTTGATGGTGTTTGCTCATGTCGTTCCTCCGTATGGGCGAGTCGGCCGCCCATCACTTTTGATTATGCCGATTAGTTGTGAATTAATCTACATTAATTGAGGAATTTTTGAGGGGCCGCCAAAAAGGACCGCTGCGGTGGCGGCGGTCCTTGAACAAGACTCAGTTGGCGGTGGCCGAGACCCCGCTGACGATGCTCCAGTTGACGGTGGCCGAGTACGACGTCGCGGTGACGGCCGTCTGGTCCGGCAGCTGCAGGCTCACGTTACCGACGGACCGACTCACGGTGATGGCTGCGGTGCCGGTGTTGGTGAGCAACGTCTGCGGCGTTCGGCCCAGCACCGTGGTCCCCCACAGGCCGCTCACCGCCGGCAGCGTCAGCGCCCCGGCGAAGCTCGCCCCCGCCGCGTTTTGCCACGGCGAGATGGCGACGGTCAGGCTGCTGTTGGCCGGCAGGGTCGCGGCCAGGCTGACCAGCCCGGTGCTGGTGACCGCGCTTGGCAGCTGGCCCAGCGTCAGGGTGCCGAAGTTCCAAGTGCCACTGACCGCCAGCGTCGCCGCCGGCTGCTGCAGCTGCACCAGCCGGTCCTGAAGCGCCTGGCGGGTGGCGGCGGAGAGATTCGCGTTGTTGTCCAGCAGGCTTTGAATTGAATCGGCGGTCATCTGCGGCAAAAACACGCTGACCGCGTGGTCGTTCATCTGGGGAATGCCGCTGTACGGGTTGGCGGTGGCCGACACGATCGCGTTGACGCTTTGATCGGACAGGCTCAGGCTACCGGTATCCATGTTAACCAAGTTCAGGATGTAGATGATCGTGTTCCAGTTGCCGACATCCAAGTTGCTGTCGCTGAGGTCGGAGTTACCGGCGTTGGTGATCACCGTCTGCAGCATCGAATTCAGGGTGCTTGAGATCAACAGCACCGCGTTGCCGGCTAGGTTTAGGTTGGTCACGTACTTCACCGCGGCGAACTCGCGGTCCCACGCCAGCTGCAGGATGCGGTTGGTGTTCAAGTCGAGCGTGGTGATGCGCTGAGCCGCCGTGGCGTTGAGCAAGGTGTCTGCCACGTGCGAATAATCCAGCATCCCCAGGTTGTTGTGCCCCAGCATGAGCGTGGTCAGGTGCGGCAGCCGCGGCGTGTCGAACAGGCTCATCAGCTGCTGGGCCAGGCTCGAATCGCCGATGCGCTCGGTCACCCCGGTGAGGTCGACGGTGGTCGCGCTGGTCGCAGAAGCCGCCACCAGCATCAGCATGTTAAACGGCGGGTGGTACTGCACGGCCGCCGTTTTGCCGTCGTAGCTCAGGGCGTTGTCGGCCAGCGCCTGGTCCGACTGCCCGGCGATCAGCACCTGGTTGTAAATGTTTTCGCTGACGTCGTAGCCGGTCGCCCCTTGGGCCAGGCCGGCCACCCAGTTGCTGACGGTGGCGCTAGGCGTGGCAACCACCGCACCGCTGGCCGCCACGCTGCGCTCTGCCAGGCTGAAGGTCGCAAGCTGCGCGACGTCGGCCATGGTGAAGGTTGCCGGCTGCTGGCCACGCTCACGTGGCGTCTGGCCGTCGGCGTAAGTGCTGTTGGCCAGCACCACCTCAATCACGGCGTCTGGAATGCCGTAAGTCTCCAGCGTGTTGCCGGCGTAATCCGCGGCAGTGGCGGCCTGCACCGGTCGGGCGAAGGCCAAAAGCCCGAACAGAACCGTCAGTGCGGCGATGATGCGGCTCAGTCTGTGCATGCCCGACCTCCTTTACCGGTGCGGCTCCGCGATTGCGTTGGGCGACGCCGCAGCTTGACTTTTCGTGGCACCGCGACGACCATCAACGGAAACCGCGATTACTGATTGTAGCGCCGCGACTGCTTCTTGCCGAAGCCGCGACGCTTTGAGCGGAGACCGCGCTTACTTTTCGTAGAACCGCGACTACTTTTCGTAGAATCGCGACGACTGTTAGCGGAAGCCGCGCTTACTTTTTGCGACGCCTCAATAGTAGCACGACCAGCAGCGCAATCACCACCAGCAGCAGGGCGAACACCGCGATGGCGGCGTAGACGAACCACGGCCAGCCGCCGCGCTGGGCCGCCGTCGCCTTCGCCTGGGCCGCCGCCGCCTTCGCCGTCAGGGTGACGGTTTGGCCATTGGTCAGCCGGTAGCGGTAGCGTTGACCCTTGGGCCCGACGTAGGCCCCCTTGGCGTCTTCGACGTAATACGCCGCGGTGGTCACCTTGTAGCGGCCGGCCTGGCCGCCCGGCAGCGCCAGCTGGAAGCCGAACTGCGAGTTGGGCGCCATCTGCATGCCCGTCGCCTGGCGCTTGGTGGTCTTGCCGGTGGTCAGGTTCTTGACGGTGGTGGTGACGGCCAGCTGATTCAAAAACGTGGCGCTGGTGTTGGCCAGCGTCAGCGTCGCGGTTTTGGCCCCGGCCACCGTCGCGATGGTGGTGCGGCCGGCCGTCAGCTTCGGCGTGAAGGTGCGGTCGGTGTTTCGCGCAACCACCGCGATGCTGTAGCTGTAACGGTTGACGATTGCCAGCCCCGAGCCTTGCGCCTTGGTCGCCTTGGCCGGGCTGAAGGTCAAGGCACCGGCAATCAGGCCGTCAAGCGCGGTCTTGGGCATGGTCAACGTCGCCTTGTAGGTCACCTGCCCCTTGGCCGGAATCGTCACGCTGTGAGCCCCGGTCACCAGGTCGGCCAGCGCAACTTTCAAGGTGGCCGCCGGCTTGCTGGTGCCGGCGTAATCCACCTGGCCGTTGGCGCTGGTGGCCGCGGTGTGGAACCGCACCGCTACCTTCACCGGCTTGGCCGTCGTGTTTTTGAGCACCACGTTCAGCGGCGTCGCCTTGCCCGGCGCCACCACGACGTCGAAGTACGAGCCGGCCCCTTTGCGCTGCGCCGTGCCGGTTTGCGCCTGAACCGAAAAAGGCAGGCTAGCCGCCTGCACGATTGGGCCTCGCAACCCCAGCCCGAGCATGAGCCCGAGCAGCAGTGCGAGGAATAAGTTTTGCTTTTTCATGATTAGTCTTGGTCGGTGCTTGCCGCTGCGGTCAGGTTCCAGTCCAGCGTGTTGGTGTAGCTACCGGCCTTGATGGCGGTATTGGCCGGGATGGCGAGGGTCACGGTCGTGTCTTCAACCGTGGTCTCGCCGGTCGTGCCGGAGGCGATCAGGAAGCCATCGGCGAGGTTGGCGCTGGTGTCGCCTTGAGTCGCGGTCAGCGTCGCGTTGGCGTTGAGAATGGCGGCGCCGGCCGCGGAGCCGTCCGTGCTAGCCTGCCAGCCGGCGGCCTTCACGCTCAGCATCCAGTTGTCGTTGTCCAGGCCCTGGAAGTCGGTGACGGTCGCGGTCAGCTTGTTATCGGCGGCACCGTTGAAACCCTCGGTCCAAACGCCTGCAACGGTGAGATCGGAGCCGAAGTTGGCCTTCGCCGTCACGTTGGTCAGGCTCAGGTCACCGGCCTTGAAGTTGATCGTCCCGGTGGTGGTCCCGGTGGTCTCGGCGGCGGAAACGGGGTTAACGGTGGCCAGCGCAACGCCGGCGAGTGCAGTGAGCAGAACAGGTGCGATCAATTTCTTCATGGTAATTTCTCCTTGCTTACATTTTGTATGTTTATTTTGTCTAGTGAATATCGGCCACGTGGCAAGTTTCTGAAAACTCGCCGGCACTATCTAGTATACCGGATGAACGATTAGTTGCAAGCAAAAATTTCATTTTCATTACAAAAAACTGTTACAGCGGCCTTCCCCGGTGTTACCGGGCAGGCCCTTCGTGGCAATCGGTCGCCTGGGCGGCCCGGCGCGGTTCGCCGCGATTCCACTGACCACTATCTTTTGTTGCATAAATTATGCATATACTGTTTTATTAGTTTCGCCGGTGACTCCGCGCCAACTTGGGCGGAAGCCGGCACCGCGGCACCACGCCGGCTGCGGCCGGTTGATGGTTGCCAGGCCATTTTCAGGAAGTCCGAATTCGGCCAAACCTGGTCGCCAGACCATGTTTACGCTTCCAGAATGCGGGTTGCCGACCAAAAAGTATAACCTTTCACGAAAACCTCCCCGCTGGCCGTCAAGTCTTTGTATAATGACCTATGAACCAGAAGGGAGAACCTCGAATCGATACGCTGATCAAACTTTACGCCCCATTCTTCTCCGGTGCGGAGTGGCATGCCGCCATCATGACCGGCAGCGGCCTGATGACCATCCTCACGCTGGCCATCATGGAGTGCCTGCTGTCGGTGGATAACGCCGTCGTGCTCGCCGCCCAGACGGCCACCTTGAAGGAGCCGCACAAGGAACACATGGCCTTGATGTACGGCCTGTGGGGCTCTTACGTTTTCCGCTTCATCGCCATCGGCCTCGGGAGCTTTTTGATCAAGTTCTGGGCGGCCAAGGCGATCGGCGCCGCCTACCTCTTGTACATGTCGCTGCACTTCTTTTACGAGCAGCACCGCCCCAACCAGCCGAGTGAGGCCGAAAAGCTGACCAAGCCGCGCTCCTTCGCCGGCACGGTGGCCGCGATCATTCTGCTGGACATCGTGTTCTCCATCGACTCGATTCTCACCGCCCTGGCCATCGACAACAATCCCGTGATCGTCCTGATCGGCGGCTGCATCGGCATTCTCGCCATGCGTTTCGTCGCCTCGATGATGATCGTGCTGCTCGACAAGGTGCCGGAACTTTTGATCATGGCCTACATCCTGATCGGCTTCATCGCCTTGAAGCTGGGACTGAGCCTGCCGATGATCAACATCGAAATCTCCAACACCTTCTTCAGCATCTTCGTCCTGGTCGCCTTCGCCGCCACCTTCGCCTTGCACTGGTGGCACGTGCGACACCCCAAGGGCCAGCAGCAAGAAGCCAAATAAGCAACGCCGCATCCCCCGCCAGCCGGCGGGGGATTTTGCTTGCCCCAAAAAAGGGTCGCCGGCTGACCTAAACAAAAAAATTGGGGCCCCACCGCATCTTGCAGGTGGCACCCCAATTTTGGCGTGTTGTGAAGCTCACGGCCGGTCAACCGCAAAGCCGTAGTGCGGCATGGTCAAGCCGTAGTAGTGCTTGACGTCGCGGCCTCGCACCAGCATGCCGTTGCGAATCGCGACGTTCATCGACGCGAAGTTGGTGTCGCGGATGATCGACCAAACCGTCGGCACCGCAAGCGTCGAAAAGGCGTAGGCCTTGGCACCGATCGCCGCCTCGCAGGCGTAGCCTTGGTGCCAGAAGTCGCGCTGCAGCAAGTAGCCGATTTCGATCACCGGCTGACCCAGAAACTGCTGCTTCGTCAGGCCGCACTGGCCGACGAAGCGGCCGTCGGCTTTGCGTTCAAGGGCCCACAGCCCAAAGCCGTCCTCGCGGTAGCGGCGCAGCTGGTTGGCCAACCACGCCTGCACCTCGGCTTCGCTGAAGCCATGGGCGTAGGCATACATCGTGGTCGGATCGCGCAAGGTCAAACTCAGGCTGGGCAAGTCGGCTTGCGTCAGCGGCCGGGCGACCAGCCGCTTGGTTTCGTAAATCATAAAGGCTCCTTTCATCAAGGCACCAAAACGGCCCCACGCAACTGCTCACGTGAGGCCGCCGGCGCAACGCGGTAAACGTGCCACCGATGCTATTGAATCAGCCGGCGAGCCGTCACCGGTTCTCTTGAATCCATCGGCGGGTTGCTACCGGCTCCGTTAAAGCCAGCGCCAGAGGTGCCGCAGGGCCGCGCAAGTTACTCGGCGGCTGTGCCGCGGGACCGCGCAAGTTATCCAGCGGCTGTGCTACAGAGTCGCGCAATGCCTTGGCGGGTTAGGCCTCTGGGTTCTCTTGGTCGAAGGCGAGCTTCTTCTCGCGGTTGTAGCCGATGAAGGCGAACACCGTGCCGATGATGCGAATCACCCAAGAGGCGAAGCCGAAAATCATCGACGCCATCAGGCCGCCGACCATCTGGACGGCCTGCTTGTCGGACAAGGCGTCGAGCTCTTCTTTCAGGTTGTTGAGGTTGGTGACCACGCTGTGAACCGACGAAATCGCGATGACCAAAAACACGATCTGCAGCCCGGTCGCCACCAGAAACAAGATCAGCGCGGTGCGGCGCTTCTTGTCCCCCCGCGGAATTTTGACCAGCATGTAAATCGCCAGGCCGGCCAGAACCAGCGCCAGCGCGATGTTGGCGACGCCGCCAAAGCCGGTGCAGGTGATGACCCCAAGGATCGCCAAGATCAGGTACAGCGTCTGGTAGGTCTGCTTTGATTCTTCTTCCATTGTAATTCCCCCTCACGCCACCTGCGACACGCAGGTGATTACTCCTGTTCATTATCACCCAAAAAGGCCAAAAGTGCCAGCGCGACCGCGGTTCGCGGTGTATACTAGCCTCATTCAACTTGCGGAGGCACTGCCATGACCGACCGTTTTTACCCCACCGAGCTCACCTGCTTTTGCCTGGTTCAAAGCCAGGGTAAGCTCCTGGTTCAGCACAAAACCGACTCCGAGTTCGCCCCCAGCCTGACCTTCCCCGGCGGCCACAGCGAGCCCGGCGAGTCGCTGACCGCTTGTGCCACCCGCGAGCTTGAGGAGGAATGCGGGTTGACCGTCACCGACTGGCGGCTGGCCGCGCTGGTCAACTTTCGACGCACCGACGGCAACAAGGAGCTGATTGTCGCCTTCGCGGCCACGCTGCCGACGCCACGCCCCACCCAGGTCACGCCGGGCACCAAGAACGAAGGCGAGACCGCGTGGCTGCCGCTGGCCCAAGTCGCCCAAGCGCCGATGAACGCCGTGGTGCGAGGCGTCTGGGACGCTTACCGGCAAGGAACGCCGCGGGAGCTGTACTTCGACTAGCCTGGACCCAAAGTTTGACCGGCGCGACGACTGGCCAAACTTTTCTATTTTTACCCTTGCCTTCGAGTCCACTCTAAGGTGTAGCTTAGTCCAAGAGGTGATCACATGACTTATCGCATCGGCGAGTTCGCCGCCAACCTCGGCCTGTCCAGCTACACGCTGCGCTACTACGAGAAAGAGGGGCTGGTGGCGCCGCACCGAGACGCCAACGACCAGCGCTACTACACGGACGAGGACGTCGCCTGGCTGAGATTTTTGCTGCACCTGAAGGGCACCGGCATGACCATGGCGCAGCTGCGCGAATACGTGCGGCTACGGGCCCAAGGCGACGCAACGCTGACCGCGCGGCTGACGCTGTTGCAAGACGTGCAGGAAGAGGCCCAGGCCCAGATTCGCGCGTTGCAGCACAACCTGGCCGTGCTGGACGATAAGGTCGCGTGGTACCAAGGCAAGCTCGCCGGCACGATCGACGCCGCCGAGACCTTCGCCGCTTACCTGCAACGCATCAACCACGAGGAGGACTCAGACCATGACTGACCAAATTTCCAAGCTCTACCCGCGCGGCGCCGAGAACATCGACTACGCGCAGTTTTTCACCGGCAACAGCTACCTGAAGACGCTGATCGCCGACCCCGCCATCAGCGTCGGCGTCGGTGAGGTGACGTTCGAACCGGGCTGTCGCAACCACTGGCACATCCACCACGACGGCTTCCAGCTCTTGATTGTCACCGGCGGCACCGGCTGGTACCAGGAGGCCGGGCAAGAGGCGCGGCTGCTGCACGTGGGTGACGTGGTGGTGACCCACGACGGCGTCAAACACTGGCACGGCGCGACCAAGGATTCCTGGTTCGCCCACCTCGCAATCACCGCCGGCACCCCGGAGTGGCTCGAGGCCGTCTCGGACGCCGACTACAACGCACTGGAGGCCAACAACTGATGGCCAAACAAACCGCTGGTCGCGACGCGTTGGGCGACTTTGCCCCGCAGTTCGCGGCCCTGAACGATGACGTGCTGTTCGGCCAGGTCTGGGCCAAGGAAGAGGAGCTGTCGCCGCGCGACCGTAGCCTGATCACGGTGTCGGCGCTGATGGCCCAGGGCCTGTTCCCGCAGCTGGAGACCCACATGAAGCTGGCCAAAGCCCACGGCGTCACCCAGACCGAGATGGTCGCCTTGATCACGCAGCTGGCCTTTTACACCGGCTGGCCCAAGGCGTGGTCGGCCTTTGGACTCGCCAAGACCGTCTACCAAGGTGACGCCGACTAACCGCACTACAAAAACAGGGACCGGCTCGAGCCCGGCAGCGTGATCGCACGTTGTCGGACCCGGACTGGTCCCTGTTTGGATGGCGGCAGTTGTGGCCTCAGCGTCCGGCCCTTGCACCAGCCTTGGTCTGCTGCGGCGAGGCGACCAGCGAGAGCTTGACGGTCAGCCCCAACCCTGCGGCGTATCGTCCGAGCGTGGCCAGTGTCGGTAATGAATCCAGCCGTTCGATTTTGGCCAGCTGCGGCTGCGTCATGCCGATGCGCTGGGCAAGGTCACGTTGCGACAACCCCAAACGCTGGCGCTCGGTTTGCAGCTGTGCCAGTGTCTCAATGATGCTTTGTTCCGTTGGTGTCACAGTGCTCAACTGATTTTTGACCATCCGCCAGGTTTTCATCTCAGTACCCCTTTCGCCTCATCCAATCTGTCATCAACACCACGGCCCGTTGAACCTGTCGCGGATCCGTCTTGTCCCGGCGCTTCGTAAAGTGGTTCAAAATCACATAAGCGCTGGGCTGCCAAGGCGAATAAAACACGCGTTCAGGCAGCGGCCGCAGCTCGTGAAGCGGGTAGCGATAACCCCTTAGCGCCTTGGCGTGGGGCATTCCAAGTGCCAGGCCTTGCATCTGAAGGAGGCCCATCTGATAGCTAATCTTACGCAACATCACGCGATCGGCCTTCGCCCGGCTGCGGTCCAACTGGTTCAGGAAATCCTCAAACTCGCAAAACCCGTTGCGATCTTCGTAAAGTACCACCTCATACACCGCTGCCAACCCCTTTTGCGATGTGGTTCATATGATAGCATTATTGCTATCAATCTGTCAATCAATCCCCCGCGCTACCGTCGCTTATATATTACGCCAACCGACTTAATCGCCCACACTACCGACTAACCACACCACAAAAACAAAGATCGGCCCAAAATCCCCAGACGGTCATGGCCGCCTCCCCCGCTATCGCCACCCAGGACCTGGACCTGGTTGAAAACGACAAGCAGGCGGTCATCGCCGCGACCAAGCGAGACATCACCCGGTACCTGGCGGAATTAGCCCAGAACTGACAACAGCACCTGGCGCCTTCAAGGCTCAACCTTGGAAGACGCCAGGTGCTGTTTGCGTTGTTGCCTGGGCTCACGCCGCGACCCGGCGCCGAACGCCGAGCTTCGTGCGGTTCAAAAGCAGCGAGCTTGTGACCACCGACAAGGACGAGGCCGCCATGGCCAGCCCGGCCAGCTCGGGGCTCAAGGTGACGCCTAACGCCGCGAACACGCCGGCGGCGACGGGAATGCCCAGCACGTTGTAGACGAAGGCCCAAAAGAGGTTCAGCTTGATGCGGCCGAAGGTTTTTTGGCTCAGGGCCAAGGCCAAGGCGACGTCTCGCAGGTCGTTTTTGACCAGCACGATGCCCCCGGCGTCGATCGCAATATCCGTGCCGGAGCCCATCGCGATGCCCAGGTCAGCCGTGGTCAGGGCCGGCGCGTCGTTGATGCCGTCGCCGACAAAGGCCACCTTGCCGCTGGCTTGCAGCCGCTGGACGGCCGCCGCCTTGTCCTGCGGCAGGACGTCTGCGATCACCTGGTCGATGCCGACCTGCGCGGCAATCGCGCTGGCAACGCGTTGGTTGTCGCCGGTCAGCATCACCGTCTTCAAGCCGCGGTCGTGCAGCGCCTGGATGGCCGCCCGAGACGTCGCCTTGGCGGTGTCTTGAATCGCAATCAGGCCCAAGACCGCGTCGTTCTCGCCGACGTACACGACGGTTTTGGCGGCGTCTTGAAGCGCCTGGACCTGGGCGGCCAACGCCTGCGGCACCCGGTAATCGGCCGCGAGCTTCGCGCTGCCGACGAAGGCCGGCCGGCCGTTGACCGTGCCGGTGACGCCCTTGCCGGCGACGGCGGCGAAGTCGGCCACCGGCGGCACGGTCAGGCCGAGTGCTTCGGCCTTGGCCACCACGGCGGCAGCCAGCGGGTGTTCCGAGGCCGCCTCAAGGGCCGCGGCGAGGCCGACCACGGCCGCCTCATCCCCGATCACGTCGGTCACCACCGGGGTCCCGTTGGTGATGGTGCCGGTTTTGTCGAACACCACGGTGGCGATGCCGTTGGCCGCCTCCAGCACCTCACCGTTCTTGATCAAAATCCCAGACCGCGCGGCGCGGCCGGTGCCGACCATCAAGGCGGTCGGCGTCGCCAGCCCCAAGGCACACGGGCAGGCGATGACCACGACGGACACGGCGAAAATCAGGCTGGTGGCGACGCCGGCCCCGACCAGCACGAACCAGATCCAAAACGTCGCGATCGCGGCGATCAGCACCGCCGGCACGAAGATGTCGGCAACCTTGTCCGTCAGCTTTTGAATCGGGGCGTGGGAGTTCTGCGCGTTTTGGACCATCGCGACGATCTGCGCGAGCATCGTGTCTTCACCCACTTTGTCGGCGGTGAAGTCGACGGTACCGGTGCCGTTGATGGTCGCGCCGATCACGCGGTCGCCGGTTACCTTGGCGACCGGCAGGCTTTCGCCGGTCACCATCGACTCATCGATGCTGGTGGTACCTTCGACGATTACGCCATCGACCGCGATTTTTTCGCCCGGCAAAACGCGGATGCGGTCGCCGACCACAATCTGGTCGATCGGCACCCGCACCACCCGGCCGCCGCGAACGACGCCGGCGTCTTTGGCCTGCAGGTTGGCGAGCTTGGCCACGGCGTTGCTGGCGTTGTCGCGCATGCGTTCCTCAAAGACCTGGCCGAGCATGATGAAGGTCACCACCACCGCCGCGGTTTCGAAGAACACGGGCCGGTTGGTCGCCATCGCGTAGAGGCTGTAGAAGTAGGTGATCGCCGTCCCCAACGCCACCAGCGTGTCCATGTTGGCGTGGTGCTTGGTGAAGCTGGCCCAGGCGCTGCGCCAAAACGGCACGGCGGTGACCGCCATGATCACGGTGGTCAACCCCAGGGCCAGCCAGTCGCCGCCTGGCAGCATGATTCCAAATGGCATCAGCACCATCTGCGCCAGCATCGGCAGGCTCAAAACCAGCGCGACCCAAAACCGTGTGCGAATCGACATCAGCGGATCACCACCTTGCCGTGGAACATGTCCATGCCGCAGCTGAAGTCGTACTCGCCGGCCGCCGTCGTGTTCAGCGTCACGGTTTGCGGTTCGTTCAGCGGCAGCGCGGTTTCAAACCCGAGCTGCTTAGAATGCACGACATCCAGACAGCCCTGGGCGCTGGTGCGGTTGAAGGTCAAGGTGGCGGGAACGCCGGCCTTGAGCTCAACGACCTGCGGCTGGTAGCCGCCTGCGACTTCGATGTTGACGTTTTGACTTGCTTCACTCATGTTGTTTTCCTCCGTGGAATTATTCGATGACTAACTGGCCGTGGAACATGTCCATCCCACAGGCCCAGGTGTAGGTGCCGGGCTTGCTGGTGTCGATGGTGATCGCCTGGGGCTCGCCCTGCGGCAGCGGTTGGTTGATACCAAAATCCGGGAACACCACCCGGTCCAGGCAAGCCGACGGGTCGCTTCTGGTGAAGGTCAACACTGCCGGCACCCCGCGTTGCAGCACCACGTGTTCCGGGGTGTAGCCGCCCATCACCTTGATGGCGATGCTTTGGGTCGCGCCGCTCACCGTCGCCGTGCCGCTTGCGATCTTGTGCTTGCCGAAGAACCACCAGACGATAAAGCCGATCAGGGCCAGCGCCCCGATGGTCACGCTAATCTTGGCCATTGCTTGTTGCCTCCTTCATCTCGCAGGTGCAGGTGTCGCCCAGGCAGTTGCAGGCCACGAGCTTTGGGGCCGTGGCCGCCTTGGTTGCCAACAGCGCCTGAAGCTTGGCGATGTCGCCTTGACTCAGCGTGGTGTCTTGCACCAGCGTGGTCAGCACCGCGCCTTTTTTCATATCGCACAGCCGGGCGAAAAAGTCGCCGGCCTCCTGCTGCATCGTCGCCTGCTCGCCGATCAGTGGCGTGTAGGTGAACTGGCGGCCGGCCTTGGTCGTCGCCAGCGCCTTTTTGGCGACCAGCCGGCGCAGCAGGGTCTTGACGGTCGAGTCGGCCCAGTCGCGCTTTTGCGCCAGCACCGCGATGATGTCGCCGCTGGTCGCCGCCCCCTTGGTCCAGACGACGCGCATGACCTCCCATTCGGCCCGAGACATTTCTTGCATAGTGACCTCCTTTGTTTACATCTGTAACTTACAAAGCTCATGATAACCGTCCGGTTTACATTTGTCAACGGTCGCCGTCAAAAAAATTCCGCCGGCCGCAATCGCCGACGGAACAATCACAAGCAGGCTTAGCGCAGCTGCTCGTCCTCGTTGTAAAAGCGCGGGTAGGCCAGGTAGCAGGCGATCACCGAGCCGATGCTGGTCGCCGCCAGCAGCATGAAGGTGACCATAATCTGGTACATGATCGCCTTGGTCGGGTCGACCCCGGCGAAGATCAGCCCGGACATCATCCCCGGCAGGCTGACGATCCCCACCGTTTTGGCCGAGTCGATGGTCGGCGCCATGCCGGTGCGAATCGACTCGCGAACGATGTGGCGCGAGGCCTGGCGTAGGTCGGCGCCAAGCGCCAGCCGCTCCAGCACCCCTTGGCGCTGGTCGTGAAACTGGGTGTTCATGCTGCGGTAAGCCAGGCCGATGGCGACCATCGTGTTGGACGCGATCATCCCGGACACCGGCACAATCTGGCTGGGCGTGAACCGCACGGCCCGGGTCGCCACCAAAAGCACCAGGGTCAAAATCGTCGCGGTCCCGATCGCCAGCAGGCTGATCGCAAAGGCGTGGGGAATGCCGGCCGCGCGTTTGTTGGCGTTCAGGGCCGCGTTGAACAAGATGATCGCAACCATCAGCCCGGTCAGCCACAGCCGGTCGACCTTGATGATGTAAGTCAGGACGTACCCGACCACGGTTAGCTGAACGACCGCCCGGACGACGCCAATCACCATGTCCTTTTCCAGGCCGATTTTCTCGTGCAGGTTGATCGCCAAGGCGATCAGCACCAGCACGATGGCGAAGGTCAAGGCCAACGGGCTCACAATCAGATTAGTCATGCTGCACCTCCCCGCCGCGGATGGTCACAAGCGTCTGGGCCGCCGCGATCTCGGTTTCGTCGTGGGTCACCGACAGCACCGTCAGCCCGGCCGCCACTTGCGCCTCGACCAGGTGATGCACCAAGGCCTTGGTGTCGGCGTCAAGCCCGGTGGTCACCTCGTCGAGCAAGAGCACCTTGGGCTTGAAAAGCAGGTTGCGAATCAGGGCCACGCGCTGCTTCTCGCCGCCGGACAGCGCGGTTACCTTGGCCGTCAGCTGGCTGGCATCAAGCGCCACCGCGTCAAGTGCCGCCAAGGCCCGGGCCTGGTCGAAGTCCTCATTGCGAATCGCGAAGGGGAACGCCAGGTTGTCTCGCACCGTCTCGCCGAACAGGCTGGGCTGCTGGAAGCAGTAAGACACCTGGCGCCGGTAGTCGGGCTTGGCGATCGCCGCTTGCGGCTGGCCGGCGTAGGTGATGGTGCCGGTGGTCGGCGTCAAAAGCGTGGCCAACAGCCGCAACAAGGTGCTTTTGCCCGACCCCGACGGCCCGGTGATGGTCCAGTAGGCCCCGGCCGGCACGGTCAGGTTGATGTCTTTGAGAATCGGCTGGCCGCCCGGGGCGAAGCCGACGTGAGAAAGCGCAAACATAGCTGTCATGGTCTAATCCTCCTGCCCCCAGTCTACACGCTCGTGGCCAAAATGCCACTGTCAAGGTCGCGAGTCGCCGCGTTCGCGGTGGCCGGGCGGTGGTGGTCTCGGCCGGCCACCGGTCGCCTGTCACCACCGCCGCGACCGCAGCCGCCGTCAGTGTGTCACCCGACCGTCGCCCGGCCGCTGGGCTCGGTTCCGGCACCCGTCGGTCGTGACCATTGCCGGGCCGCCGCTTCGGCCGGCCACCGCCACCTGGTCCCCAGACCGCAACCGGCCAGAAGCGGCGGCCAAAGTCTGGTCCCCAGACCCTTTCGTCAGCCGATGCAAGCGCTACAATTGGTCTGTAAACCATTAGGAGGAACGCGGAATGAAAGTCATTCAGTTAACGCCTCAAGACAACGTGGCCGTCCTGGTTGCGGCCGGCCACCGCGGGGATGCGGTCGACGGTCACCCCGGGCTGGTGCTACAAGAAGACATCCCCCAGTCCCACAAGGTCACCCTAGAGGACGTCGGCAAAGGCGAACCGATTCGCCGCTACGGCGTGGTGCTGGGCTATGCCCTGCGCGACTACCCCAAGGGCTCTTGGATCAACGAAACCAGCCTGCGCCTGCCCAAGAGCCCAGCGCTTGACGCCTTACGCGCCAACCCGGACTTCAAGTCGCCGACCGATATTCGCGAGCCCAAGCAGGACTTTTTCATGGGCTACGCCAACGACCCGGCCTTTTCACCGTTCGCCGGCACCCGCAACATCTTGGCGATTCACACCACCGTGCAGTGCGTGATCGGCATCGTCAACGCGGCGATTGCCAAAATCAAGCAGGACCTGTTGCCGCAGTTCCCCCACGTCGATGACGTGATCGCCATCAACCACCAGTACGGCTGCGGCGTGGCGATCAACGCGGAAAACGCCGAGATTCCGATTCACGCGCTGCAAAACCTGGTGCATCACCCGAACTTCGGCGGCGAGATCATGTGCGTGTCGTTGGGCTGCGAGAAGCTGCAGCCGACCATGCTGCTGCAGGAGAACTGCACCGAAGACAACCTGGTGATCCTGCAGGCCCAGCACGGCTTCAAGGGCATGATCGACGCGATCGTCAAAATGGCCGCCGTCAAGCTGGCCCGGCTGGATGCTCGGCGCCGCACCCCGCAGCCGCTGAGCAAGCTGTTGATCGGCCTGCAGTGCGGCGGCTCGGACGCCTTTTCCGGCGTCTCCGGCAACCCCTCGGTCGGCTATGCCGCCGACATGCTGGTGCGAGCCGGCGCCACGGTGATGTTCTCCGAGGTCTCCGAGGTGCGAGACGGGGTCCCGTTCATCGCCAACCGCATCACCAGTCCCGAGACCTGCGAAACCTTCAAGCAGCAGGTCTCTTGGTACGACGACTACCTGGCCAAGGGCAATGTCGACCGCTCAGCCAACCCCAGCCCCGGCAACAAGAAGGGGGGGCTTTCGACCATCGTTGAAAAATCGATGGGCTCGATCGCCAAATCCGGCAGCCAGGAGATTCAAGAGGTGCTGGTCCCCGGCGGCATCCCGACCAAGCGCGGCATGATTTTCGCCGCGACTCCGGCCTCCGATCTGGTCTGCGGCACCATGCAGATGTGCTCCGGCGCCACGCTGCAGGTCTTCGTCACCGGCCGCGGCACCCCTTACGGCCTGGCCGCCCTGCCGGTGCTGAAGGTCTGCACCCGCAACGAGCTGAAGGCCAAGTGGCCGGATGTGATCGACATTAACACCGGCTCAGTTTTGACCGCCGGCACCAGCATCCAAGACATGGGCGAGTCGATCTGCGACACCATTTTGAGCGTCGCGTCCGGCACCACCAAGCCGTTCACCGAGCAGTACGGCATCTACAACGACATCTGCCTGTTCAACCCAACGCCGAACACCTGATTCACGACGGCAAAAACGGCCGCTCCTCACATGCTGAGGGGCGGCCGTTGGCGTCTGACGGAATTGGCGCCGAGAGGCAGTGCTTGCGGCCTGCGGGGCTGGCGCCGGGGCGGCGCCGGCGGCTTGTGAACCCTACGCCGGAGCGGCGCCACGCGACGTGCGGCCGCTGACAGGTCAGGCAACCGGCGTGGCGCTAACGCCTGCGAAACCCGCTACTTGCCACGGAAGTTGACCCAGCGTTGCAGCCACCGGCGGCTCACCGCGGTGGCGCCGGCCAGCCCCACCAGCAGCGCGGCGCCGAGCCACGCGAGGCCCCGGGCTTGGGCCTCACCGGTTTGCGGCATCGCGCCTTGCTGGTGCTTGGCCGCGGCCGGGTCGGCCTGACCGCGACCGGTCGCCGCCGGATCCACCTGGCCGTGACCGGCCGGGGTGGCCGAGCCGTTGCCTGGTTTTTGACCGGGCTTTTGGCTTGGCGCTTGATTGGACCCCTGCCCTGGCTTCTGGCCGGGCTTTGCGCCTGGCTTTGCACCTGGCTTGTGGTCCGGCAACTGATTCGTTCCCTGACCCGGCTGCTGGCCAGGCTTGGACTGGCCGTCGGTGCCCGGTTGCGGCGTCGCACCGTTGTCGGTACCGGTGGCGCCGTCACCGTCGCCCTTGCCGTCGCTTGAGCCGGTGTGGCCGTCGTCCTTGCCGTCATTTTTGCCATCGGTCTTGCCATCGCTGCCACCTTGATCGGTGCCGTGGTCGCCACCGGTGGCCAGCGGCTTCAGCGCCTTTTGTGCGGTCGTCAGCGCCGCCAGCGCCGCGTCGCGGTCGGCCGGGGCCAGGCGATCCTGGGCCAGCGCCTTTTGCGCGGCGGCCAGGGCCTGTTGGAAGGCCGGCTGGCCGGCTGGGTCGTACTGCGCCAGCACCACGGCCGAAGCCTTGGCGACGGCGGCCGCCAGCTTGCTGCGGTCCAGCGCATGGGCGACCAGCGTGGTGTCATCGACCACGGTGCCGTCGGGCTGCTGGGCGAGCAGCTGCAGGTGATCGCCGGCGACATGCGCGGTCAGGTAAACTTTTTGGTCGGGGTCTTGCTGCAGCTTGGCCCAGACGTCAGGCTGCGTCGGCGCAATCTCGTAAGTCTTGTCGCCGGTGTGGCCGGCCGCGACGTAGACGGTGCCGCCGGCCTTGGCCTTATCCGCCACCAGCGGCTTGGTGCGGCCGTACGAGTGGTCGTGACCGTTGAACACCAGGTCGATGCCGAGTTCGTCGCAGACCGGCGCGAGCTGGTCGTGAAAAAGCGTGGCCCCGGCGTCGGCTGGGTTCTTGTTGTACACCGGCTGGTGGGTCAAGACGATTTTCCAAGTGGCCGCGCTGTGGTTCATGTCCCGCCGCAGCCAGTCCATCTCCGCCTTCATCGTGGCGGCCGAGTCGGTCCAGCCGATGGTCGCGATGTGCAGGTTGCCGTAATCCACCGCGTAGGTCCCGGTCGGGTTGACGCTGGCGCCGTTGCCCCGCGGCACCCCCATCATCGCGGCCGACTTGGTGCCGTCGTCGCCCATGTACTCGTGGTTGCCCAGCACGTGCAGCAGGTCCAGCGAGTCGAAGCCGGGGTGGCGGTTGAACATCGCCGCGGTCATGTCAGCCTCCTTGAACAGCGACTGATCGTCGTTCCAGTCGCCGACGTGAATCGCGAAGTCCGACTTCTGCTTAGCGCCTTCGATGGCCGTCAGCACCCGATCAAAATCGGCCAGGCCGGCCGGGTTGGTCACCTGGGTGTCGCCGAACACGTTGAAGGTCAGGTGGTCGACGGCGGCCAGGGTCGTGAACTGGCGAACGTCGGACCAGTGCGTCCCGTCGCCGACCCGGTAGCGGTAGGTGGTGTTCGGCGTCAGCTTGGTCGCGGTCACGCTGGACAGTTGCAGCGCCTTGCCGTCGCCGCTGTATGTCAAAAGCTGCGTGGTGCCGGCCACGTCGGTCCAGCCGGCCGCGGCCGCATCACCGGCGGCCGCCTTCGAACCCGCCGCCTTGGCGCCGATTGCCTTGGACCCGGTTGCCTTAAACTCAGCCGCCTTGGCGCCGGTTGCCTTAAACTCGGCCGCCTTGGCGTGGTCGCCGGCAGCTCCGGCCGTCACCGGCGCCAGCTGCAAGATCGCCTTTTCGGTGCCGGGGGCGGTCATCCAGGTGAAGGTCTTCATCGTGGTCGGATCGGCGGTGGCGCCGGTCAGCAGGTTGGTCGGCACCGTGGTGAGGCTCGGGGCGAAGACCTGGGTGCTGAGGCTGAAGGCGTAGGCCTGATCCTTTTGGGCCGTCAGCGTGAGCTTTTGGGCCTTGGCCGTCAAGGCGGCGCTGCTCAGCTGGCCGAGCGCGTCGGTGGTGCCCAGCGCCAGCGGCTTGCCGGCGGCAGTGGTCGCGGCCACCTTGGCACCGGCGACGGGCTGGCCTAGGGCGTCGGTGACGGTCACCACGCCCGGGCGGCCGCTGATCAGTGGGGCCGTGGCCAGCTGCAGCCCCGCCTCGATGGTCGTGGTCTGCGGCGCCGTGGCGAAGGTGCCGGTGGTGTTGTGGCCGGTCGCCGAAGTGAAGCTCACGGTCCCGGCGGTCACGCTGGTGGTCAGCGCGGTGCCGGCCGCCGTCGTCGCCGGCACGGCCACGTCAAGCGTCGCCAGCGGCGCTGCGGTTTTGGTGGCGGCCGCGGCGCCGCGGGTCAGCTGCAGGCTGACGGTGCCGGCGACCGGGTCGGCCTGCCAGGTGCCGGTGACGCCAGGCGCCATGGTCACGCCGCGAACCGGGAAGTCGCGACCGACCTGAACGGTAGCCTTGACCGTGCGAACCGCCGCCGGGTTGGCCGCGGTCAAGGCGACGTGAGCGGTGCCGCCCAACGCCGCGGTTGACGGGGCGGCCAGGCCGATGGCGGTGTCTTTGGCCGCGGTCGCCACGGAGAAGGTCGCCGTTTTCTCCCCTGTGTTGCCGAAGCCGTCGGTCGCCACCACCCGGACGCGGTGGGTGCCGTCGGTGAAGCGCAGCCCGTTCAGGCTCAGGGTGCCGTCCTTGTCGTAGGAGTAATGATCCTTGAGGTTGGTGAAGTCCTTCCCGTCGACGAAA
Organism: Lacticaseibacillus suihuaensis; assembly: GCF_054785075.1. Lineage (NCBI taxonomy): Bacteria > Bacillati > Bacillota > Bacilli > Lactobacillales > Lactobacillaceae > Lacticaseibacillus > Lacticaseibacillus suihuaensis. The sequence goes on from NZ_BAAGBJ010000004.1 coordinate 171,248, forward strand.
ATCTGGTTGTGCTGCCAGTCGATCCCGGTGGCATGGGCGTCTTGCGGGTCGTGCAGGGCCGCCGTGATGTTGACGGCGGCGGTGTGGAACGTGCGATCGGCGACGCTGATCGCATCGACCACCGGGGCGGTCAGGTCGTCGACGTTGGCCCCGTAGACCGCCCGGACGTTGTCGACGTACAGCGTTCCCTTGGTCTTGGGACCGCCGCCGGGCAGGCCGGACTTCAGCGACAACAGCCGAATCATCTGCCGCGGGAAGGTGGTGAACGGCCCGGCGTAACTGGCCGGAATCTCGGCCTCGACGTACTTCCAGCCGGTCCAATCCACCCCGTTCTTCTGGTCGGTCAGGTTGATCGGCTTGGTCGAGCCGGTCGGGTCGGTGATGTACATGCGCAGCCAGTAACCACGCGCCGCCGCGTCGGCATGGACCCACATGCCCAGCGCGGTCGGGGCCCCGGGGATGCGCAGCGCCTGGCTCGGCCCGGCGTAAGCGCCGAGCGTCGTGCCGGTTTGGGCCTTGGTAAAGTCGTACTGAAGCGCCAGGGAATGGGCGCCGAACCGCACCGGCCCGTCGCCGGCCTTGGTCGCGACCACCGTGCTGGTTTCCCCGCGACCGGCGGTGCTGGACTGCCAGTCACCCAGCCCGTTTTCAAAATCGTACAGCACGCTTGGCAGCTGCCCCACCGTCAGGCCAAGCGTTGCGCTCAGCTTGGTGTCAGCCACCGTGGCCACCACCGTTCCGGCCTGCGACGTGGCGGCGCTGTGCAGCTGGTTGGCCGCGTCGATGTGGCCGAGCTTGGCGTCGTACTGCCAGGTGATGTCGCCGTCGTGCAGCACCACCGGGCGGCCCTTGTAAGTCGCACGAAGGCCGAGGTCGACCACCGCCCCCATTTTGACCGACAGGGCCGGCTGGGTGAAGGCAATCGCGTCCGGCGCCGCGATGGTCAACGTGCTGGTGCCGACCACCTGCGAGCCGCGGCACAGTTGCACGGTCAGGTCGCCGGTCGAACCGTTGCCGGTGAAGCGGCCGCTGGTCGCGTCGATGGTGCCAAGGTCCGGCGTCTTCAGCCGCCAGGTCAGGCCGCTTGGCAGGGCCGCGGTCGCCCCGGAGGCGTCGAGGCCCTTGGCGGTGAAGGCAATCTGCGACCCCGGGGTGTAGACTCCGTGGTGTGGTGCGACCGTCGCGCTGGCGAATTGGTGATCCGCCTTGGCCTTGGACACGATTAGCCAGGAATCGGCCACCGTGCGTTCCTCGCGGTCGGAAGGCGAGTTAGCCACCGACAAGGCGTCTTCGCCGGGCCTTCTGGTGACCAGCGTCGTGGAGCCGCCGCCGTCGATGTCGACCGCCTCCACCGCGCCTTTTTCGATCATCAGGGCCGCCAGGTCGGCCATCGAGCTCCCGTTGCTGTAAGGCGCCTGCTGACCGTCGATGGTGACGAAGAAGACGTCACCGGCCGCCGTGATGCCGACCGCGGTTCGCGCAGCGTTGTCGTTGGAAATCGGCGCGGTGTCTTGGACCTTGCCCTGATGCACCAGGATGTTCTGCGACCCCAGCGCCTCCTGGAGGCTGGCCTTCACGCTCGGGTACTGCTCGCGGGTGCCGATCACCGGGGTGCCGTCCTTGCGAATGCCGAAGAACGAGCGGTCGGCGCCGCCCGGGGCGTGAAGCTCCACGCCTTTTTCAATCACGGTGCCGTGCGGCTCGCCGGTCGCCATGTTGAAAAAGTCGGCGTTGACCGCGGCCACCACGTTTTGCCCGTGCTCAATGGCGGCGTTGGCCATGCCCCGCACCGTCTGCATCCCCACCTTGGTGCCGTCGTTGGGCAGCGCCGCAGCGATCGTCGCCTGGCCGCCCAGGTCGACCCGCACGGTATGCGCGACGGTCTGCTCACCCCGCTGGTTAATGTATGTATCCTTCTCCTCGGCCACACCCGGGGCCAAGTTCGTGGTGTGTTGCGAGATCAGCTGCTTGGCCACCGCCTTGGCGGAGCGGTTGACCGCCACCGCCGGAATGTGCGGCACCGCGGTGACCCCCAAGCCGCCCAACACGCTGGCCGACGTCAGCACCACGGCCCATTTTTGCCAATGTTTCACTCTCATTCTCTCGTCTCCCCAAACCCAGTTTGGTCCGGTCCTGCCGGACTCAGCCAGTGTAGCGCGTGAATGTATCCCCGCTAACACCGCAGTGTAAGGGTTGCGTAAAAATCGCGTAAAAACGCCGGCGGATGCAACTGACCGGCCAGCACAAAAACGACCCCTCTCAAAAGCCGAGGGGCCGCCTGCGCCAGCGTGGGGCTGGCATGGGGAATAGGGTTCGTGCAGTTCTTGCGGTGGCGCGACGGGCGGCGTCAGTGGGGGCTAGCGTGGCCCGTGTCTGAGAGACGTCGGCAGCCTTCTCATCGTTGGCAGTGAACTGCAGTCATCGTGGTGCCAGGGCTAGTGAGCCCGGCGCTTCAGGAACGCACCGGCCAGGCCGAACGCCAGGATTGCCAGTCCAGCAACCACCACCGCGGTGTTCTTGGCCTCACCGGTTTGCGGCAAGGTCTCGCCATTGGTCGCGACCGGCGTTGCGGCTGGGCTGCTCAGCGGCGTCGTGGTGGCGCCACCGGTGATCGGCAGCGCAGTCGGCGTCGCCGTGGTGCGGCCGGTGGTCAGGTTCGTGGCCCGAGCCGGCGTCTTGGCCGTGTTGCCGGTTGGCGTTGTCGTCGCGGTGTTACCACCCGTGATTGGCAGCCCGGTGAGCGGCGTCGTATCTGCCGGCGTGGTGTCCGTCGGGGTCGTATCTGCCGGCGTCGTATCTGTTGGCGTGGTATCCGTCGGCGTGGTGTCCGTCGGGGTCGTATCTGCTGGCGTGGTATCCGCTGGCGTGGTGTCCGCCGGCGTGGTATCCGTCGGCGTTGTATCCGTCGGCGTGGTATCCGCTGGCGTCGTGTCCGTCGGCGTTGTATCCGTCGGCGTGGTATCCGTCGGCGTGGTATCCGTCGGCGTGGTATCCGCTGGCGTCGTGTCCGTCGGCGTGGTATCCGTCGGCGTGGTATCCGTCGGCGCGGTATCCGTCGGCGTGGTATCCTTCGGCGTGGTATCCGTCGGCGTGGTATCCGCTGGCGTCGTGTCCGTCGGCGTTGTATCCGCTGGCGTCGTATCCGTCGGAGTTGTATCCGCTGGCGTCGTATCCGTCGGAGTTGTATCCGTTGGCGTGGTATCGGTCGGGGTGGTATCCGCTGGCGTGGTGTCCGTCGGCGTTGTATCCGCTGGCGTCGTATCCGTCGGAGTTGTATCCGTTGGCGTGGTATCGGTCGGGGTGGTATCCGCTGGCGTGGTGTCCGTCGGCGTTGTATCCGCTGGCGTCGTATCCGTCGGCGTCGTATCCGTCGGCGTGGTATCGGTCGGGGTGTCGCCGTCCTTGCCGTCAGGGGTTGGGTCGGTCACACCACCATTGTCGTCGGTGTCCGGCGTGGTTGAATCGCTATTTTCGGTTGTCGTGTCACCGCCATTTTCAACAATAGTGGTATCGCCGCTGTGATCGGTGTTGGTCGTGTTGATCTGGCTGTTATCCGTAACCGTCGTGTCACCACTAGTCTGACTGTTGTCGGTTGTGCTGTTCCCACTGTCGGTAGTCGTCGTGGTGTCACCGGTGGTCGTGCTACTGTCAGTATCGCCAGTGACGTTGTTGCTCCCAGTCGTGTTGCCACTATCCTTAATCGTTGTGGTGTCACCACTTGTCACCGTCTGACTGTTATCCGTATCACCCGAAATCGTGGTGTCACCGGTGGTCTGACTATTGTCGTTGTTCGTGTCCCCGGAGATGACGGTCTGGCTGTTGTCCGTGTCACCCGAAATCGTGGTGTCACCGGTGGTCTGACTGTTATCAGTATTGGTGTCGCCGGAAATCACGGTCTGACTATTATCGGTGTTTGTGTCGCCAGAAATCGTGGTGTCACCGGTAGTCTGACTATTGTCGTTGTTCGTGTCCCCGGAGATGACGGTCTGGCTGTTGTCTGTGTTAGTGTCACCCGAGATGGTGGTGTCGCCGGTGGTCGGATTGTTCGAGCCGATGGTGACATCCCCAACCGTCGTGTCGTGACTGTCGATGTTGATGGTCACGTCGCCGGTGGTGTCGTCCTCATCCGCAGCGGCCGGTGAGTTCAGCACGATGGTGAACAGTTGCTCCTTACCGTCGTTGGCGTCGAAGGCCAGCCCTTTTTCAGGAAAATCGTTGCTAATCAGCGTGTAGCCCTGAGCGAGATAAGACTGAATCGTGGCCGTCGGGTCATAGTCGCTGGTCTGCTTGGTACGGCCTGTCAGTGTATCCGTGCGTAAAACGGTCTTGCCCGTCGCGTCGATGTAGGTGACCGATGCCGTTTGGGTGTCGGCCTCGTACAGAAGCGTCAGCGTCTGCTTCTTGGCGGTGAAGGTGCCGCGCAACGCGCCGGTTTTGGCCGCGACGAAGGTGAAGCCCTTGAAGGTCGGCACCGCAATCTTGTACTGGCGGCCAACCTTGCGCGTGATCACGTTCTGCTTGTGAATCACGTTACCCTGCGCGTCGACGTAGTTCACCACCAGCTTACCCTTCTTGACCACGGCCGGCTTGGTCGTCGTGGTCCCCGGGTCTGTGGTCGTGGTGCCCGGGTCCGTCGTTGTAGTGCCCGGATTTGTCGTCGTGGTTCCCGGATCTATCGTCGTGGTGCCCGGGTCCGTCGTCGTAGTGCCCGGATCCGTCGTCGTGGTGCCCGGGTCCGTCGTCGTGGTCCCAGGGTCCGTGGTCGTCGTGGTCGGCTTCTTGACCATTTTGATCACGTAGGTGTTGACGGTGTATGGGTCGTCCGGACCGGTGACGTACTGGTCCGGCACGTTGTCGGAGACGTAGACGTAACCCTCTTTCTCCAGATCTCTGGTCACGTAGTTGTAGTCGTAGGACATCGGCGGGGTCCCCCAGGCGCCGCGAGCCGTCTGCTGGGTAATTGGAACCGGGTTGTCCGGGTCGGTGTAATCCACGAACAGGAAGTTGCGGGTGAACTGCTTGGCTTCCGGATTCTTGGTGTAGGTGAAGGTCACCTGGGTCTCGCTGTTTTGATTGCTGCCATGCTTGACCGTCTGCTTGGCATCGCCCTTGACGGTGTAACCGCCGATGTGCGGGGCGGTGACGGTTTCCTCGGTGCCGGCAGTGCCTTGCTTGGACTCGGTCGGCGGCACCAGCTCTTTGCCATTCTCGTCGACGTAATGGGTCTTCACGGTGTCAAAACCGACCCACTTGTACCAGATCACGGCGTTGCGAGTACCCAGCGGCAGCCGCAGCTCCTTGCTGGTCGGCCCGGTCGCGGTCGACGAGAGCAACGTTCCCGCCGCCTGTGGCACATAGCCCAGGATATCAAGCGGCTGAACCGTGTAGGTCGCGTCGACGTTGCCGTTGATCCACATGTCCGGCGCAATGGCGGTGGAGCCGTTGCCATTATCGATGAGGTACATCAGGTCGATGTGGCCCGGATACTTCTCGTCGATGGCGGCGCTGAGCTCCAGCCCGGTGCTGGTGATGGTGGTCGCCACCGGTTCTAGGGTCGGCTGCGCCGGGTTGGCCGCCTGCACCTTGGTTCCGCCGACGGAGGCGGTGCCAATCGCGACCGCAAAAATTCCGGCGGTCAGCCACAGCTTCCCCTTCTTGTACATTTTGAAGTGTTCCTTGGCTGCGCCTGGCGCAACCCGCTGATTCGTCAATCGACTCATTCTCCTAATTCCTCCTTGAGATTGACCATCCAAATTCCCCCAAATGGCGCTGCGGCGACGGGTCAAAAACCGGCACCGCAATTACCAATTAGTATAGCCAGAACGTTTTGAACGCGTTTTCGAATCTCAAGTTAAGTTGATATTCCTGAAATATTTTTCGATTTTCCTTCGCCGCAACCTTCCTTGTGAAAACTCGGTCGACTGGTTGACATCGCAGCTACTCATTGATATTATGTACCGGTACCTAGTGTTAACAATTAGTTGAGCAAAACTGCTCGCCTCAACCGCCGCCCGACATCAACAACCGGCGACGCGGCACCGACCAGTCAGAGGAGACCGACCATGACAACGGGATTGACCAAGATAATTCGAGATAAGAAGCGCTACCGGCAGTTTTTGAAGGACGCCAACGCCCTACCGGCGCCTTACGCCCAGACGCTGTTGGCGCTGCAGGCCTACCTGTGGAACTTCGCTCGCAGCGGCGACTTGATAGAACCGCTGGAGGAGATGCTGCGCATGTTTCAGGAAAGCGCGGCCGAGCAGGTGCCGGTCGCCCAGATTGTCGGGGCCGACCCGGTGGAATTCGCGGCCAACCTGATGGCCCAATACCCTGACGACCTGTGGCTGATCAAGTACCAAAACCGACTGCGCGAGCAGGTCAAGGCCGCCGAGCAACAGTAGGCGACCACCGGCGCCGCGCGTCAAAAAAAGCAGTTCAACTCAATCGTTGAACTGCTTTTTGGCGTCTCGCCACGGGGCTTGCCTCGGCCGACGCCGGGCGGCAGGCGTCTCGCCGCCGCTTGCGGCCCATCAGCCACCAGGCCGCCTTCACGTCTTGTCGCAGGTCGGCGGCCGCGCCGCCGGTCAGGCGTTTTGACCGTCGGTGCCATCCGCCTGCGGCACAATGCAGTTGCGGCCGCTGTGCTTGGCCGCGTAGAGGTTGCGGTCGGCCTGCTTGTAGACGTCCTCGGCGCTGTAATCCGCGGCCTGCACCCGGGCCTGGCCAATCGAGCAGGTGATGGTCAGCCCCTCCGCCACGTCGTTGAACTGCACCAGCTGCAGCAGCTCCAAGAAGCGGTCACCGATTGCCTGGGCCGCGGCTTGGGACAGGTCGGTTCGGGCGATGATGGCGAACTCCTCGCCGCCCAGCCGGTAAGCGGTCGCCGAAAACGGCAGCCCGTCGGCAAACCCGGCCAGCTCATGCGCCAGCCGCCGCAGCACGGCGTTGCCGCCGAGGTGGCCGTAAGTGTCGTTGATTTGCTTGAAGTGGTCGAGGTCCCCTTCAAACACCGAGTAGCCCGTGCCGTTTTTCTGAAAGTCGGAGAACAGCCGCTCGAGCTCCTTGGTGAAGGTGCCGAAGTTCTGGACCCCGGTCAGCTCATCGACCCGCGTCTGCACCACCAGGCGGTTGGTGCGAGCAAGCGTTCCCGCCAACAAGGCGGCCGCCCCGTGGCCCAGTGCGGCCAACAGCGCCAGGGCCAAGAGCTCGCGGCCCCAAAACGCCGGTCCGGCTGCCGGCGCCACCCACTGCACCTGGGCCATCAGCAAGCCGGCGGCCAGCGCGATCAGCAGCCCGAGCTGAACCAGGCCATACCGCCGCCGAACCGCCGCCGCGGTGAATCGCCCCGCAAGCGCCGAGGCGGCGACCAGCAGCCCGGCGACCGCAAGCCACGTGGCGCGGTGGCCGAGCGTTAGCAATGCATAGGCCGCAAGCAAGGCCCCTGCCAGCCAGGCCCGTGGCCGCCGGCGCGGCCTCAGGCTGAGCAGCGCAAGCGTCACAATCAGCAGGTTCAAGGCGGTCCAGCGCGTCGAAGCGTTCAGCAGCAACCCGCCCAGGTACAAGGCCCCCACCGCCGTACCGGCACCCAGTAGCGCCTTGCGATGCGCCACGACCCAGGGGGCGGCGGTGCTGGCCCGGACCCAGGTGGCAAAGGCGAGGCCGCCGAGTACAACCAGCAGTGCGGTGCCCAGCGCCAGCACGTCAGACAATAAGAAAATAAACTGACTCATAAATCTTCCCCAAAAATGAATTTCATCACCCCTCAAGAATAGCACAAAACCCCGCGGCGGTCGGCGGAGATGCCTGACCCGCCAACCGATAGTTAACGGTAGGTTTATCCCGTTGACTGGGCCTCAATAAGGGGCTAAGCTCGCCGTATAAGTATTTTTATAAAATGCTTACACAGTGATATTTATTGTGATTTCGATGATAATATCTCGAGATTCGCGTGCATATATGCAAATCCGGCGAACCAGGCGGAAATCCACGTGCATATATGTGATTTTTGGCTACGATGGCGGTCGCAATAATTATCGATCACGGCCGATATTGCAGCCGAGCAACTAAAGTTTGGAGGAACACGTATTATGACGCAAACACGTCAAGATTATCGGACCCAACGGCTCACCAAAGGGACGACTCTACATAAAGGTAAGTTGACGCTTGCCGCCACGCTGGCGGCGGCCGCGATCACCGGCATCGGCGGCCACGCCGTTGTGCAGGCCGACACGACGGCCCCGACCACTGCCCCGGCCGATCAGACCCAACCGACCGCAACCGCGACGGCGACCAGCGCCACCCCGGTGGAGCAGGCGCAAGCGGCCGTCGCCACCGCCCAGGTCCAAGCCACCACCACGACGCAGGCCCAGGCCGCGGCCCAGGCAACCGCCGATGCGGCAACCGCAGCCGAAACCAAGGCCGCCCAAGCCTTGACTACCGGTGAGGCCAAGGCCGCAGCGGCCGCGCAAACCGTGACCGCGGCACAGGCCAGTGTGACCACGGCCCAGGCCGACGTCACCGCCGCCCAAAGCGCGGCCGAACACGCCACCCCGGCCGATCAGGCGGCCGCGGCACAGGCCGTGACAGAGGCTTCGGCCGCCGTTGCGACTACAACCGCAGACCAGACTAAGGCCCAGGCAACCGTTGACGCGGATGCCGGCACCGTCAAGGCCGCCAAGGCTGCCGTCACCACCGCCACCCAGGCGCAGGTGTCGGCCAAGGACCAGGTCGCAACGGCCGACGCCGCGGTGGCTGCCGCGGCCAAGCAAACCGACACCGCCAAGGCCCTGACCGCGCTCAACACCGCCAAGGCTGCCGAGGCGAAGGCCCAGGCGTCGGTCGACCAGGCCCAGGCCGCCGTTGACGCGGCGACCAAGGCGAGCGACCACACCGCCACTGAGCAAGCCAAGGCCGCCTTGACCACTGCCCAACAAGCGCTCGCCAAGGCCACGGCCGACCTGACCACCGCCAAGGCCGCCGTCAAGACGGCCCAGACCGGCGTCACGACGGCGCAGCAGGCGCTGGACCAGGCCACCGCGGCCTTGACCGCCGCCAAGAGCCAATCCAGCACCAAGAGCGGCGTCAAGGTGACCGTCACCGCCGCCCTGAAGCAGGCGGTGGCCAAGTACATCCAAGACACCCAGGCCAACGCCAGCATCAAGGTCCGCGTCGCCGACATGAACGCGATCAACCAGGCGTTCGGCGGCGACGCTTCCAACGGCCATTTGACCCTTGCTTACACGGGTAACACCGCCAACGATAAAAAGGTCTTCAAGATCACGCGCGACTACAACGACACGCTCAAGCAGCTGAGCCCCGCCGAGATCACCGAGCTGGTGCAGACGCTGGCCGGCGCCATCAACGAGATTCGCACCCAGTTCGGAATCATCGATCAGGTCGGCGCGGTCAAGGTCAACCAAGACACCATCGCCTTGGCCAAGGCCGTCAACGCGGCCGCGGTCAAGGGTGGCGACATCACCGATGCCCTGGACCACCTCGCCAAAACCTCGGGCGTCGACGAGAACCTGATCATCGATCAGGTCATGTCCGATGACCAAGACGTCGGCATCGCGGATTGGGCCGTCACGCAACACACCATGACCTTCAAGGAGGTCAAGCAACGCGCCTTGATGGCCTTCGTCTTCAATCAGGTCTACAGCGTCGGGGCCGACATCTACGCCGACCGCAACGCCACCGTTGAGAACGACAGCACCTTCTTGGCCGGCAAACAGATTCTGGGCATCGCCAACTACCAGCTGGCCTCGATCGCCGCTAACGGCGTTCACGACGCCTTCTTCGGGGCCTGGGACACCTTCTTCGGCGCCGACCCGGCGACCATGGAGGCCTACCGCATGATTTTCGTGCCGGACACCGCCGCGTCCTTTGGCAACGCCGCCAATTTTGACCGCACCGTGATTGCCACGCCCGGCCTGACCACCGGCGCCAAGGTCGACACCACCAAGCAGGCGGCCGCCGTCGCCACCGCCACCGACCAGCTGACAGCCGCCAAGGCGGCGCTGACACAGGCGAAGACCGCGCAGACGACGGCGCAAAAGGCCGTCACCACCGCCACCGCTGCCGTCACCGCCGCCCAAAAGAAGGTTGACCAGCTGGCCGCCGGCAGCAAGGCCAACGCCGCCGCGCTGGCTGCCGCCCAAAAGACGCTGAAGGCGGCCCAGGAAGCGCTACAGCAGGCCCAGGCCGCAACCGCCAAGGCGCAGACCGCCTACACCAACAGCCTGAAGTCGCAAGCCGAACAGGCCGCCGCGCTGAAGCAGGCCCAAGCCACCGCCGCTGCCGCCCAGGCCGCGCTGAAGCAAGCCACGGCCACGCTGACCAGCGCCAAGCAGGCACTGACCGCGGCCCTCGCCAAGCAAAAAGCCGACACGACGGCGCTGACCGCCGCCAAGACCGCAGCCGCCAAGGCCCAGGCCGCGCTAGTTGCGGCCCAAAAGCAGGCCGCCCTGCTGGCCGACGTGCCGGCGGCCCAGGCCAAGGCCTCGGCCGCACTGGCCGCAGCCAAGACCGCGTTGGTCGCGGCCCAAGCCGCCTACGACCAGGCCACGGCCAAGCTCGCCGCCTTGAAGCAATCCCTGACCGCCGCCAAGGCCACCGCCCAAACCGCCAAGGCAGCGCTGGCCGAAGCCAAGGCCGCTGCGGTTGCCGCCAAAACCAGGCTCGCCGCGGCCAAGACCAAGCTGGCTAAGTTGACCCAGGCGGAGTCGCTTGAAGACAACGTAACGCGTCAGCAACACGCGCTGGCCGGCAAGCCGGCCACCGGGACCGCGCTTCACGCCATCGCCGCCGCTCACCCAGGCAAATCAACCACCGTCGCGGCCAGCGCGGCTGACAAGGCCAGCGTGACCGCCGTCAACCCAGTGACCCTGGCCGCACCAGCTACCACGACCAGCGCGACCGGCCGCGACCTGCCACAAACCGGCGAGGCGACCCAGGCGGCCGCCTTGCTGAGCATGAACGGCGTGGCCGCGCTGCTCTCGCTATTCGGCCTCACCGGACTGTGCAAGCACCGCGAACACTAGCATTCCCCGAAGCACTGAAAAACCGCCAGACCGAATTGAGGACTCCCCCCAATCACGAGACGCCTCGTCTCATGACTGCCGGGAACTCAATGGTCTGACGGTTTTTGCTTGCCGTGGCCACGGTGCCGCAGGCCTTGCGTCGACGCCTGCAGCCAAGCGGCGATCCGTGCCAGGCATCGCCGCCCACACCGGCCTCAAATGCGCCAGACGCGCCGAAGCCACCGCGGGTTCAAAACCCGCGGCAGCCTCAGTTTTCTTGCTGACGACTTGCGTTCTGGTGCTGTCGTCTCACCGCACTCGCATCGCTGCGCGGCACGTTGGGACAAGCCCCCTGTCAGTTCGGTGCCGCAGCTACCTCGCAAGCGAGTAGGCACCGGACTGTGCGGCAGGAGGGTGGTGGTCCACACCCTGGTGGTCGGCCCCAATCGGAGGAGGCCGTTGCACGAAAACGTCGACGTTGTTGCCTGGTTCGGCATGGCATGGGTGGGGGTACTGGGAATGCTTATGTCCCGGACCTTCCCCCTAAGCAGTAGAGTTGCAAGCGCTGCGGCCGCAGCGTTTTCGCCTGCCCGTTGACAATCATCTGAATCTAGTGTAAGCCCTACCAATTAGGCCGTCAACTTTGAAGCTCGCCACGGCACAAAAATAAGCCCACTCGCAATGAGTGGGCTTACCTTGTCCGTCAGCCGGATCAGTCGGCTGCCGAAGCAACCGCTCGCGGCGTTGAATCGAGAACGATTAACGCTTGGAGAACTGACTAGCCTTACGGGCCTTCTTCAGACCTGGCTTCTTACGTTCCTTCATACGAGGGTCACGCGTGAGCATGCCGGCACGCTTGAGGGGGCCGCGGAAGTCTGGGTCAACGGTGAGCAGCGCACGGGAGATCCCGTGACGGATGGCACCGGTCTGACCGGTGAAGCCGCCGCCATTGGCGTTAACCAAGACGTCGTACTGACCGGTGGTTTCGGTGATACCGAAAGGTTGGGTCAGATCAAGGATCAGGTTTTCATATGGCAGGTAGTCGTGGACGTCCTTGCCGTTGATTGTGATTTTGCCGGAGCCAGGAACCAGACGGACCCGGGCAACGGAGTTTTTGCGGCGACCAGTGCCGCTGTAAGATACTTGAGCCACAGTTGTATCCTCCTTAGATTAGGTTGGTGATGTCGAGTACTTCTGGCTTCTGTGCTTCGTGGGAGTGATCTTCCCCGGCGTACACGTGAAGCTTCATGAATTGCTGGTGACCAAGCGTGTTCTTGGTAGGCAGCATCTTCTTGACAGCGTATTCGACCAAGCGTGCTGGGTCGTTCTTCAGCAGATCGCCAGCAACTTCATGCTTCAAACCACCTGGATGTTGGCTGTGACGGTAGTAGATCTTGTCGCTGGCCTTGTTGCCGGTCAGCTTCAGGTTCGCGGCGTTGATGACGATGACATTGTCACCGGTGTCAACGTGCGGGGTAAAGGTCGGCTTGTTCTTGCCGCGCAGGATGGAAGCGACGACGGAAGCCAAACGGCCAAGACTGATGTCCGTTGCGTCGATCACATACCATTTACGTTCGATTTCGCCTGGCTTAGCCATAAATGTTGTACGCACGATTTGTTTCCTCCAATGTTTCTGTGCTTGTTTGACACGTCATAAGTTTCCGGGGCTTATCGTGGGGCAAACAATACCAGCTACTAACATACCAAAAATGCGGCGGGAAGTCAACGCGACCGACGCGTTTTTCGCGTCAACTCCACCAGGCGTTCCCAGCAGCCCTCACGCCTGAATCTTCGGGCCCCGCAGCACCAGGCCGCCGAAGCCGCCCAGCAGCACGGTCAGGCCCAGGCACAGCTCGAGCACAGGCGCCCAGCCGAGCCGCTGCCCCAACCACGCACAGCCCAGGGGGCCGGCCGCCGCCAGCAGGTAGCCACTGGCCTGGGCCATGCCGGAAAGCGCCGCGGTTGCCCGGGGACTGGCGGTTTTCTGCTGAAAAAAGACGATGCACAGCGAGAACGCGGCGCCGCTGGCCGTGCCGGCGACCACCGCGGCCACCGCCTGAAAGCCGAAGCTGGCCGGCCCCGCCAACACGCCGAGCAGCCCGAGGCCAAAGCCTGCGGTGACGAAGATCACTAACCCCACCAGCCCATGCCGCCGCTCGGCCAAGCTCGGCGTCAGCATGGTCAGCGGCAGGCCGGACAGCTGAAACAGCGTGGCCAGGCTGCCGGCCGCCACCGCATCGAACCCCGCGGCCTGCCAAATCGTCGGTAGCCAGGTCAAAAGCGTGTAGTAAAGAATCGACTGCAGTCCGAAGAACGCCGCGACCAGCCAGGCCATCGGGTACCGGCCAACGCGCAGACGCGCTTGTACACCACCGCCTCGCGGCCCGGTCAACCGCGGCAGCACCAGGGTCCATACCAAAAGGGCCAGCACCGAGACGCTGCCAAGCACCGCCTCGGTGGCCGTGACCCCGACGTGCTGCGCCAAAAGTCCAGCCGTTCCCGTGCCCAGGCTTGCGACCAGCCCCATCGCGGTGGTGTACACCGTGGTCATCACCGCGATGCGCCGCGGAAACTCGGCCTTGATTAAGGCTGGCAGCAGCACGTTGCCGGCGGCGATGCCAAGCCCCACCAACAGCGTCCCGGCAAGCAACGCCCAGCCGCTCGGCAACAGGCGCAACCCGCTACCGGCGACCAGCAGCACCGCCGCACCCCAGAGAATGCGACCGCTGCCGTGCTGGCTGCCCAGCCGCCCGAACAGCGGCGACACCAGGGCGAACACCAGCAGTGGCAGCGAGGTGACCAGCCCGGCCAGCGCCTGTGGCAGCAGGCCGCTGGCCACCAGCCGCGGCAACAACGGCGGCATCATCGTGATCGGCAGGCGCAGATTCGCCCCGATCAGCACGATTCCCACCACCAACAGCCAAGTTCTCTGCTTCTTCAAGTCGCATCCCCTTTTCCGCCTCGGCGCCATCCCAGCCCGAAGCCAAGCTCACCGCCGTGTCCGCCCCACCGTAGCGGCCGCCTCGCCTCGGCCGCTGCCAAACAGGCGGCGACGCACCGTCACTTAAGCGCCTGGTCGTCCTCGGGGTAATACACTTCCTTCAGGTACAGCCCCGAGGCCGGGGCGGTGCCGCGAGCCTGCTGGCGGTCCAACACCTGATACAGGCGCAGGAAGTCGTGAACCGGGCGGCGGCCGTTGCCGATTTCAAGCAGCGTGGCGACCAGGATTCGCACCATGTTGTAGAGAAACCCGTTGCCGTAAAACTCGAACACGATCTCGTTTCGCGCGGCGTCTTCTCGCACCGTCGCCTCGTAAATCGTGCGGACCTTGTCGACAATCACGCCGCCGCTGGCCGCAAAGCTGGTGAAGTCGTGGGTGCCGACGACATCCGGCAGCGCCGCGCGAATCAGGTCGAGGTCCAGGGGGTACGGGTAGTGGCCGGTGTATAACCGGTTGAACGGGTCGGTGAAGCGACCACGCGCAACCCGGTACAAGTAGCGCTTACCGATGGCCGAGTACCGGGCGTGAAAGGTCTCGGGCACGATTTCGGCCTTCAGGATCTCAATGTCCAGGGGCATCAGCGAGTTCATCGCGCGCAGCATCGACCGGGCGGGAATATTTCCCGGGAAATCAAAGGACACCACCTGGCCCAGCGCATGCACCCCGGAGTCGGTGCGACCGGAGCCGTCGACGTGAATCGACTCGCACTTGGCCATTTTGCCCAGGGCCTTTTGCAACACCCCCTGCACCGTGCGTTGGCGGGGCTGAACCTGGTAGCCGGCGAACTTGGTGCCGTCGTAGGCCAGCGTCATTTTGTAATGCGTCATCGTATGCCTTTCCGGCAGTCAAAAGCGGCCGACCTCAAGGCCCGACCGCCGACTGCAACACTTGTCTATGCGCGAAGCAGCACCAGCGCCGCCGTCAGCACCACCATCGCGAGGCCGGCGAACACGTCGGCTCGGTGGTAGTTCAAGACGCGGTACTTGGTGCGGTTATCGCCGCCTTGGTAGCCCCGGGCGTCCATCGCCGTCGCGAGGTCCTCGGCAATCGTGAACGAATCCACGAACAACGGGATCAAAAGCGGCACCACCGCCTTCATCTGCTGAAACAGGTTGCCGGAGCCAAAATCGACCCCCCGGGCCCGTTGCGCGTTCATGATCTTGGTCGTCTGGTCCATCAGAGTCGGCACGAAGCGCAGCGCGATCTGCAGCACCAGCGCCAGCTCGGTCACCGGCACGTGCAGCTTACGCAGCGGCCGCAGCAGTGACTCGACCGCATCCGCCAGAGACAGCGGCTGCGTGGTCAGCGTCAGAAGCGTCGAGACGAAGATGATCAAGACGAAGCGCATGAAGATGAACGCGCCGTTGACCAGCCCGAACTGCGTGATCGCCAGCCACCCGAAGGACCAGTACGTCGGCCCCCCCTTGGTGAAGAAGATCTGCAGCACGACGGTGAACAGAATCAGCCAGATCATCGGCCGCACCCCGCGCAGGAAGAAGCCCAGTTTGATTTTGGACGCGGCGAGCATCGCCATGGTCACGGCGAACATCAGCAGGTAAGACTGCCAGTTGTTGGCCAGGAAAATGATGGCGATGTAATAGAAGCTGGCCATCAGCTTGGTTCGCGGATCCAGCCGGTGGACCCAGGAGTCGCCGGGCAGGTAACGCCCTAGCAGCAGCTTATTCACGGGCGTCCCCTCCAATCTGTGGCAGCAGCTGATCCGCCAACGCGTCGGCGGTCAGCGGCAGCGGATCGAACTCGAAGCCCTTGGCCGCCAGCTTTTCGGCCATCACCGCCGTTTTGGGCAGCCCCAGCGAGTGCTGACGCAGCCAGTCCGGATCGGTGAAAACCTCGGCCGGAGTGCCTTGCCGCACCAGCTCGCCGTTTTGCATCACCAGCACGTTGTCGGCGTAATCGGCCACGTCGTCCATCTGGTGGGTGACCAGCACGATGGTCAGCCCCGACTCCTGGTGCAGCCGGTTGAACATCTGCATCATCTCCTGGCGGCCGGCGGGATCAAGCCCCGCGGTCGGCTCGTCCAAGACCAAGACCTCCGGCTGCATCGCCAGCACCCCGGCGATCGCCACGCGGCGCATCTGGCCGCCCGACAGGTCAAAGGGCGAGCGTTCGAGCAGCGCCTCCGGCAGCCCCACCAGCGGCATCATTTTGGCCGCCAGCGCCAGCGCGTCTTGCTCCGGCACCCCGAAGTTCTTGGGGCCAAAGGCGATGTCTTGCGCCACGGTCTGCTCGAACAGCTGGTTTTCGGCGAACTGGAACACCATGCCGACCTTCCGGCGCAGCGGCCGCAGGTTCTTGTTCGACGTCTCGCTGGTGATGGTGAAGTCGCCGATGGTCACGGTGCCGCTGGTCGGCTTGATCAGCGCGTTCAGGTGCTGCAAAAGCGTCGACTTGCCGGAGCCGGTGTGGCCGATGATGGCCGTGTAGGCACCACCCTTGATGGTGGTGCTGATGTCTTTGAGTCCCAGCCCGGCGAACGGCGTCCCGGCCTGGTACGTGTAGCTCACATGGTCGAATGTAATGTCCATAAGTAATCCACCAGGCCTTCCTCAGACAGGTATGTCGCCGGCACCTTGACGCCACGCGCCGCCAGTGCCGCCTTCAGCTTCTCCGGGTACGGGACGTCCAGCCCCAGCTTAATCAGCTCGGGTCCGTAGGCGAAAATCTCGCCCGGCGTCCCCGCCTCACGAATCTCGCCGTCGTTGAGCAAAATGACGCGGTTGGCCTTGGCCGCCTCGTCGATGTCGTGGGTGATCGACAGCACGGTCAAGTCGGTGTCCGCCCGCAGCTTCTGGATCAGCGCGACGATTTCGGCCCGGCCGGCGGGGTCCAGCATCGACGTCGCCTCGTCCAAAATAATGATGTCCGGGCGTTGCGCCACGATCCCGGCGATCGCGACGCGCTGCTTTTGACCGCCCGACAGCCGCGCCGGCTCACGGGTCGCAAACTCGCTCATCCCGACGGCCTCAAGCGCGTCTTGCACCCGCACCAGCATCTCCGGCCGCGGCACCCCGCGGTTCTCCAGCCCGAACGCGACATCGTCGGCCACCGTCGCGCCGACGAACTGGTTGTCCGGGTTCTGGAACACGATACCAACCTTGGCCCGGATGTCCCACACCGTGTCTTCGGCCAGCGTCAGGCCGCCGACCACCACCGTGCCGGAATCCGGCGCCAGCAGGCCGTTGATGTTCTTGGCCAGCGTCGACTTGCCCGACCCGTTGTGGCCGATGATGGCGACCCATTCGCCTTGACGCACGGTCAGGCTGATGTCTTTGAGCGTGGGATGATCCGCATCCGGATAATGAAAATTCAAATGATCGATCGTGATCGCTTCGGCCATGATGCCCCTCTTTTCCGATTTTGCATGACGGAATCATGATACCATATTTGCATCTGTCATGCTTCTAAAACGCTAACTGTATCACTCTCGCCACGAAACTGTCATCGCAGCCACTGCCAGACGCCACCTTGTCGAACACCAAAAAGGCGGCCGCTCGTGGCGGCCGCCCTCCCGATCGGAACTCACCCCATGTACGACCGCCGCCCGTTGCGGTACAGGTCGTCGCCGTCGTAGTCCACCGCATTGACGGTGAAGGTGTTGTCCGGATTGATGTCGATGGCGTTGGCAGGAATGTAGCTGGCGGCGCTGGTCTGCATCATGGCCCCCAGCGTCTTGGCCGTCACCTTGCGCGAGGCCCCGGCGGCGATCTGCTTATTGACCGGGCTTCGCACGTAGCGAACCGCGCCGTCCTGATAGGTCACGCGCAAGAACAAGTTCGGCAGCATCGCCACGCGATTAACGCGTGGCACAATAGCGTCTGTCATGGTCGTCCCCACTTTCTCGTTGCGTCAGCGGCGTCCTCTCGTCACTTCCATCGTACCATGCTTGGTTTTCGTCAGTAAACCCCCAGCCACTGGTCGCCCCGCCCCGGGACCGGCAGGCCGCGGCCGCCAGAGGCACGAAAGGCCCCCGCTTTCGCGGAGGCCCAGTATGTAAAAAAAATCATTTGAGATGGAGACACCGGTTGCCCGGTGCTCGCAAGCTAGACTCGGCAGGCCGAGGCCTGGGGCTGACGCCCATACCAAAAGGTAGCCAACATCGTAACGCTCCATCGATCAAATGATCAAAGTGAACCGGCCACGGGGGTCGGCTCGGTTTTGAAAAAAGTGGTCAGGCGAACTTAGACGAGTTCGATGATGACCATTTGTGCGGCATCGCCACGACGAGGCGCGGTCTTCAACGTGCGGGTGTAGCCGCCGTTGCGTTCTGCGTAGCGTGGGGCAACGTCTGCGAACAGCTTCTGCAGGGCAGACTGAACGACAACCTTGTCGCCGTCTTCCTTGACGTCAGCGATTTCGTTGCGCAGGAATGCGGCAGCCTGACGGCGTGCGTGCAAGTCGTTGCGCTTGCCCAAGGTGATCATCTTTTCCGTCGTGGAGCGGATTTCCTTGGCGCGGGCTTCGGTCGTCGTGATCCGTTCGTTGATGATCAGATCCGTCGTCAGATCGCGAAGCAGTGCTTTACGTTGAGAGCTCGTACGCCCTAATTTCCGGTAACTCATGGATTGGCCTCCTTTACGAGATTAATCTTCTTTGCGCAGACCCAGGCCCAAGTCGGATAACTTGTTCTTCACTTCTTCAAGTGATTTGCGGCCAAGGTTGCGCACCTTCATCATATCGGCTTCTGTTTTGTTGGTCAGTTCCTGAACCGTGTTGATGCCAGCACGCTTCAGGCAGTTGTAGGAGCGAACAGACAAGTCGAGCTCTTCGATGGTCATCTCGAGCATCTTTTCCTTGTGAGTCTCTTCCTTTTCAACCATGATTTCGGCGTTCTTGGCTTCATCGGTCAAGTTGACGAAGATGTCGAGATGTTCGGTCAAAATCTTCGCGGCCAGGCTGATGGCCTCGCGCGGAGAGATCGAACCATTAGTCCAAACATCCAAAGTCAGCTTGTCGAAGTCGTTGCGCCGCCCAACACGAGCACTTTCAACTTGGTAGTTGACCCGACTGATGGGGGTGAAAATGGAGTCGACAGGCAGTACCCCGATCGGCATGTCGTCGCTCTTGTTTTGGTCCGCCGGCACGTAGCCGCGACCAGTGCGAACCGTCATCCGAACGTAGAAGCGGCCGCCCTCAGCAACGGTACAGATGTACTGCTCAGGGTTAAGCACTTCGACGTCACTATCGGTCACGATGTCGGCAGCCGTCACCGTTGCCGGGCCGGCCACGTCGATCTCGACGGTTTTGTCATCATCCGCGGTCATCTTCAAAGCGAGCTTCTTGATGTTGAGGATGATCTGGGTGACGTCTTCCAACACGCCGTCAATCGTGGAGAACTCGTGGAGCACACCGTCGATTTGGATGTTGGAGACCGCAGCACCAGGCAAAGAGGATAACAGGATGCGACGCAGCGAGTTACCTAACGTGGTCCCGTAGCCGCGTTCGAGCGGCTCAACCACGAACTTGCCGTAGTTGGTGCTTTCGTCAACTTTGGTGATGTTCGGCTTTTCAAATTCGATCATCTAGTCTGTACCCCTTTCAAAACGAGAAGTGAACATTGTCAACCAAGACGAGTCGTCTGGTCACAATTACACACGACGACGCTTTGGGGGACGGGAACCGTTATGCGGAACCGGTGTAACATCGCGGATCGCGGTCACTTCAAGTCCAGTTGCCTGGAGGGAGCGAATCGCGGCTTCACGACCAGAGCCAGGGCCCTTGACGGTGACTTCAACAGACTTCATGCCGTGTTCCATGGATTCCTTCGCTGCGGCTTCCGCGGCCATCTGAGCGGCGAAAGGCGTGGACTTACGGGAACCCTTGAAGCCAAGGCTACCAGCTGAGGACCAAGCGATCGCGTTGCCGCGAGGGTCGGTGATCATAACGATCGTGTTGTTGAACGTGGAGTGAATGTGAGCCACACCGGACTCGATGTTCTTCTTCACCCGGCGCTTACGAGTAGTTTTGCGTGCTGCCATCGAATATTACCTCCTTCTTAATTATTTCTTCTTGCCGGCAATGGTAACTTTCTTACCCTTGCGCGTCCGTGCGTTGTTCTTGGTGTTTTGACCGCGAACAGGCAGACCACGGCGATGACGGATCCCACGATAGGAGCCGATTTCCTGAAGCCGCTTGATGTTCAGGCTGACTTCGCGACGAAGATCGCCTTCAACCTTGATGTTGTCAACGGCTGCGCGGATCTTGTCTTCTTGATCTGGGGTCAGGTCTTCTTGGCGGACGTTTTCAGGAACGCCTGCTTCCTTGAGGATCTTCTGAGCGGTGGTCTTGCCGATCCCAAAAATGTAGGTCAGGGCAATAACGATTTGCTTACCACGTGGTAAGTCGACACCAGCGATACGAACCATACGATGGACACCTCCTATTTGTGTTTTAGGTTTTAGCCTTGGCGTTGCTTATGCTTTGGGTTAGCAGGGCAAATGATCATGACACGGCCTTTGCGGCGGATCACTTTGCAGTGCTCGCACATCTTTTTAACAGATGGACGTACTTTCATGATTAAGCCTCCTCTGGGTGGGCCATAGTGCGGCCCCGGTTAAGTGGATATCTTGTCAGGCACGTGGCAAGGGCTGCAGCGCAACCCTACTTGAAGCGGTACGTGATCCGACCCTTGGTCAGATCGTACGGCGACAGCTCCACGGTCACCCGGTCGCCAGGCAGGATGCGGATGTAGTGCATCCGAATCTTCCCGGAGACATGGGCCAGGATGGTCGCCCCGTTTTCAAGCTCGACTTGGAACATCGCGTTCGGTAAAGTATCGACCACGGTGCCTTGAATCTCGATTACATCGTCTTTTGCCACTAAGAATTTCCTCCTAAATGTCTGGTTCTACGCGCGAAAAGGGTGAGGCCACTGGCACTCACCGCACATACCGCGATATTGTACCATAAAAATTGAATTTTGAAAACAGTCAGGGGTATTTGCAAAAGACGCGTGATCTACTTGGCGATCGCCTTCAAGATCTTCTCGATCTCTGCAAAGACCAGGTCAATGTCTTGGTCCCCATTGACTTCAAACAAGAGGTTGCGGGACTTGTAGAAGTCCAGCAGCGGGGTGTTCATCTCAATGTTGACCTTGAGGCGGTTCTTCACCGTTTCGGGCTTGTCGTCGTCGCGCTGGAAGAACTCGTGGCCGCCGCAGCGATCGCACGTGCCGGCCACCTTGGTTGGGTGGTACAGCTTGTGGTAGGTCGCCCCGCAGGTTTTGCAGATGAACCGGCCGGAAAGGCGATCCACCAAGACCTCGGGTTCAACGGCGATGTTGATCACGGCCTCGACCGGCTTGGCCAGGTCGGCCGTGATCTGCTCGAGCGCTTCTGCCTGCGCAATGGTGCGTGGGAAGCCGTCCAGCATGTAACCGGCGTCCGTGTCGGCTTCGCCTAAGCGTTCCTTCACGATGGCCTCGGTCACCTCATCCGGGACCAAAGACCCGGAATCCATGTAAGACTTGGCTTTGAGTCCCAGCGCCGTGCCGGCCGCCATGGCCGCACGGAACATGTCCCCTGTACTGATGTGGGCAATGGGGTACTCGGCCTCGATTTTCTCGGCCTGGGTCCCCTTACCTGCACCGGGAAGTCCCATTAAAATGAGATTCACGTTGCATCCTCCTCGAAATTGACTAGTCTGTGATGAGATCGTCTCGAATGAAGCCGACGTACTCGCGCTTCATCAAGAGTCCGTCCAGCTGGCGAACCAGCTCAACGGCGGTCATGACCACGATCAGGAGGCTCGTGCCGCCCAGCCCGATGGACTGTGGCAGGCCCCAGATGTTCGCGGCCAGCTGTGGCATCAGCGCCACAACGCCCAGGAACAGTGCCCCGACGGTGGATAACCGCATCAAGACGCCGGACATGTACTTCTCGGTCTCCTTACCAGGCCAAACACCTGGGATGTAACTCCCCTGCTTGGTGAGGTTTTCGGCGACCTTCTCCGGGTTGACCTGGACGAAGGCGTAAAAGAAGGTGAAGACGACGATCAACAGGGTGTAAATCGCGGTCCCGGCCGGCTTTTGCATGTTGAAGATGTTGGTCATCACTTGGTACCAACCATCGCCGGCATGCTTGGCCTGAAAGGCCATCAAGATGGTCTGAGGGGTCACGATGAACGAGCTGGCGAAGATGACCGGAATCACCCCAGCCACGTTGACCTTCAGCGGCAGGTAGGAATTGCTCCCCGCCGCCGTGACGCGCCGCGTGTACTGGATTGGAATCTTCCGGTTGGCCTGCTGCACCCAAGTGACAAAGGTCACAACGGCGATCAGCAGAACGGCCAGCGCGATCAGGAACAACGCGCCCTTCCAACGGTCACTCGGATCGTTGTTGACGATGTTGTCCGTGAACAGTTGCTGGAAGCCACTTGGGAGACGGGCGATGATCCCGGCAAAGATGATCATCGACACGCCGTTGCCGATCCCCTTATCGGTGATCTGCTCACCCATCCAAGTCAAAAGCATCGTGCCGCCGGTCAGGATAATCCCGATCACGACATAGGTCTCGATGCTCGGGTTCTTCACCAGGCCGTATACGGACAGGGTTTGGAACCCGGCCGTGATCCCGATTGCCTGGAAGAACCCAAGGCCGATGGTCAGGTAACGGGTGACCTGGTTCAGCTTACGCCGACCGACCTCCCCTTGCTTGCTCCATTCGACGAACTTGGGCACGATGTCCATCTGCAACAGCTGGACCACGATCTGCGCCGTGATGTATGGTGAAACCCCCATGGAGAAAATCGAGTAGTTCGAAAGGCCGCCACCACTGACAGTGTCAAGTAACGGGATCAAGCCACTCTCACTGATTTTGGTCAACGCCGAAGCATCGACGCCAGGAACCGAGATCTGAGATCCTAACCGGTAAACCAGCAAAACGCCTAAGGTGAAGAGGATCTTGTTGCGGATCTCCTTGACTTTGAGCGCGTTAATGAGGGTCTTCAGCATTAGATCACCTCGATCGAACCGCCTGCGGCATTCACCGCTTCAACTGCAGCTTCGGACGCCTTGTTGACCTTGATGGTCAGCTTCTTGTCGAGTTGACCGTCAGCCAGCAACTTGATGCCGTCCTTCGCGTCCTTGACCAGGCCGCTTTCGATCAGCAATGCTGGGTTGACTTCGGTCCCGTCTTCGAACTTGTTGAGATCCTTCAAGTTGATCACAGCAAAGTCCTTCCGGTTGATGTTCTTGAAACCGCGTTTTGGCATGCGGCGGAACAGTGGCATCTGGCCACCTTCGAACCCAAGACGGGTCTTGCCGCCCTGACGTGCCAGTTGGCCTTTTTGACCCTTACCGGCGGTCTTACCCTGACCGCTGGAAGTACCGCGGCCGAGGCGCTTGCCGTGTTGGCGTGAGCCTTCGCTTGGCTTTAATTCATGCAACTTCATACTCTAGGACACCTCCGTTTCGTGTGTAGTTTTAGTCCTTGATCTCTTCAACGGAAACCAAGTGGGAAATCTGGAAAATCGCACCGCGGGTGGCTGCGTTGTCGGGCTTAACAACAGAGCTGTTAACCCGACCAAGACCGAGTTCCTTCACAATCGTGCGTTGCTTAGGCAACCGGTGAGCAGCACTCTTGGTCAACGTGATTTTTAATTGAGCCATTATGTGCCCTCCTAGTCTTGTAAGTGAGAAACGGACACGCCGCGAAGATCTGCGGTTTCTTCAATCGTCTTGAGCTGCTTGAGCCCTTCAACGGTTGCGCGGATCATGTTGATCGGCGTGTTGCGGCCGAGGGACTTGCTGGTAACGTCAGAGATACCGGCGAGTTCCATGACGGCACGGACAGCGCCCCCAGCAGCGACCCCGGACCCTTCAACGGCAGGCTTCAGCAGTACTTCGCCGGCGCCGAAGTGACCGATCACTTCATGCGGAATCGTCGTGCCGACGACCGGCACTTCGATCAGGTTCTTCTTGGCGTCTTCAACGGCTTTGCGGATCGCTTCAGGCACTTCCTGCGCCTTACCGGTACCGAAGCCGACGTGGCCGTGCTTGTCGCCGACGACCGCGATGGTTGCAAAACGCAGCCGACGACCACCTTTGACAACTTTGGTGACGCGGTTGATCGCAATGACGCGGTCTTCCAAGTCGAGTTGGTTTGGATCGATGTATGATGCCATGTGTTGGTTATCCTCCTTTGATTAGAATTCGAGGCCGTTTTCACGCGCAGCTTCAGCTAAAGCCTGCACGCGACCATGATAGAGGTAACCACCACGGTCAAAGACCACATCTTTGTGACCGGCGGCAATGGCCCGCTTGGCGATCAGTTCACCAACGGCTGTTGCCTGGGCGGTCTTGTTGTCGGTTGCGGCAATTTCTTTATCAAGAGTGGAGGCACTTGCTAGCGTCACACCCGCTACGTCATCAATTAATTGCGCGTAGATGTTCTTGTTAGAACGGAAAACGTTCAAGCGTGGGCGCTCGCTCGTACCAGAAATCTTACCCCGGACACGCGCGTGACGCCGCTGCCGAGTTTTGTTTTTATCTGGCTTAGAAATCACAATGTTCACCTCTTGTTTTGTTTGCTAACGACTACTTACCGGTCTTACCTTCCTTACGACGAACGTATTCGTCAACGTAACGAATACCCTTGCCCTTGTAAGGTTCTGGGGAACGAACGGCACGGATTTCGGCTGCGAACTGACCCACAACCTGCTTGGAAATCCCGGAAACGTTGATTTCGGTGTTGCTTGGCACATCGAATTCAACGCCGGCAGGAGCTTCCATTTCGACCGGGTGGGAGTAACCGACGGCCAGGACCAGCTTAGCACCTTGCTTTTGGGCACGGTAGCCGACCCCGACGAGCTTGAGCTTCTTGACGAAGCCTTCGGTCACGCCGACGATCATGTTGTTCAGGTTTGCACGCATCGTGCCGTGCATCGCCTTCCAGGAATCATCCGGGCGCGTGAAAGTAATTTCTGCGCCTTCCTGGTGCATTTCGATTTCAGGCGCAAAGTGGCGAGTCAATTCGCCCTTAGGACCCTTAACGGTGATGTTCTCGCCGTCGGCAGTGATGGTGACACCAGCTGGGACAGTGATTGCTTTATTACCAATACGACTCACTTGTAGGCACCTCCTTTTGAATTGTTTGTCTTACCAGACGTACGCGAGCACTTCGCCGCCAACGTTCTTCGCGCGGGCTTCTTTGTCAGTGATGACGCCTTCTGGAGTGGAAAGGATCGCGATGCCCAGGCCGTTCAATACCTTCGGCACTTCGTTTGCCTTCACGTATGAACGCAGACCAGGCTTAGAGATCCGCTTCAAGCCGGAGATGACGCGTTCGTTGTTCTTCCCGTACTTCAGGAAGAGGCGGATCACGCCTTGCTTGTCGTCTTCGATGACTTCGTAATCACGAATGAAGCCTTCGGACTTAAGGATCTCGGAAATGTTGATTTTCATCTTAGATGCAGGTACGACCAGGGATTCGTGACGAACCATGTTGGCGTTACGAATCCGGGTCAAGTAATCTGCGATTGGATCGGTCAAGACCATTGATTTAACCTCCTTTGACTTGTGGTTGTTTACCAGCTAGCTTTGCGCATACCTGGGATTTGACCGGCATGTGCTAATTCACGAAGGCAAATCCGGCAGAGTTTGAATTTACGGTAGACGGAATGCGGACGGCCACAACGTTGGCAGCGTGTGTATTCTTGCACTGCGAACTTTGCAGGCCGATTGTTCTTCACGATCATAGATTTCTTAGCCAAGTGTGTCCCTCCTTATTTGGCGAATGGCATCCCAAGCTTGGAAAGCAGCTCGAGTGCTTCTTCATCGGTGTTAGCAGTCGTGACGATGACAACGTCCAGACCCCGAACGTGGTTAACCTTATCGTAATCCACTTCAGGGAAAATCAGTTGTTCCTTAACCCCAAGCGTGTAGTTCCCACGCCCGTCGAAGGACTTCGCGGAGATACCGTGGAAGTCACGAACTCGAGGCAAGGAAACGTTGATCAGCTTGTCAAGGAAGTCGTACATGCGTTCACCGCGCAGGGTAACCTTGGCACCGATTGCCATGCCTTCACGCAGGCGGAAGTTCGCGATGGACTTCTTGGCCTTGGTGATCAAAGGCTGCTGACCGGAGATGAGCTTCAGTTCGGCAACGGCTTCGTCAAGGTTCTTGGCGTTTTGGGTCGCGTCGCCGACACCCATGTTCAGGACGATTTTTTCGACCTTAGGGGTCTGCATCGTGCTCTTGTAGCTGAATTTCTCAACCAGAGCAGGCGCGATCTCAGTGTTGTAGCGTTCTTGTAAACGGTTGGTCATGCGAGTTTAGTCCTCCTTTCTGAATTACTTTTCGATTGCGGAACCAGACTTCTTGGCGATCCGCACTTTTTTACCATCTTTAACGGCGGAACCGATGCGCGTTGGCTTGTCGGTTTCCGGGTCAAGTAGCATCACGTTGGACACGTGAATCGCTGCTTCCTTGTCGATAATGCCGCCCTGAGGGTTGGCATTGTTTGGCTTTTGGTGCTTCTTGATCATGTTGACGCCTTCGACAATGACCTTGTCTGCGTTAAGCAGAACCTTGGTCACCGTCCCTGTCTTGCCGGCATCTTTACCGCGCATGACCCGCACTTTGTCACCAGTTTTGATTTTCATGTTTCGCACCTCCTATTGGTCAGATTACAGAACTTCGGGCGCTAAGGAAACGATCTTCATGAAATCGCCGTCACGCAGCTCACGTGCGACTGGTCCAAAGATACGAGTCCCCTTTGGGCTCTTGTCGGCGTTGATGATGACAGCCGCGTTCTCGTCAAACTTGATGTAGGAGCCGTCTGCACGACGCGCACCGGACTTGGTGCGGACGATGACAGCCTTCACAACATCAGCCTTCTTGACAACGCCACCTGGTGTAGCTTGTTTTACAGTTGCCACAACGATGTCACCGATGTTACCGGTCTTGCGGTAGGAACCGCCAAGCACTTTGATGACAAGTAATTCGCGGGCACCGGAGTTGTCCGCCACTTTAAGACGACTTTCTTGTTGAATCACGGGTTGGTCCTCCTTTCGTCTCGATCTCGATTAGATACGAACTGCCTTTTCGACAACGTTCAATAAACGGAAACGCTTGTTGCGAGACATCGGACGAGTTTCCATGATGCGGACCAAGTCGCCGGTCTTAGCGGTGTTTTCCTCATCGTGGGCGTAGTACTTCTTCGAGTACTTCACACGCTTGCCGTATACCGGGTGAGTCTTAGTCGTCTTGACTTCGACGGTAATGGTCTTATCCATTTTGTCCGAAACGACGCGGCCTTGATAAACTTTACGAGAATTACGTTCTTCCAAGGTGATTGTCTCCTTTCCGATTATTTGTTGAGTTCTTGCTGCCGAAGGACCGTCTTGATCCGTGCGATGTTGTGACGCACTTGCTTCAAGCGAGCAGTGTTTTCAAGCTGACCAGTTGCTTGTTGGAAGCGCAGGTTGAAAAGTTCTTCTTTGTACTGCTTTTCCTTTTCGAGCATCTCAGCAGCGCTTAATGCCGTAATTTCCTTAGCCTTCATTAGATTGCTCACCTACTTCCTCGCGTTTCACGATCTTGGTGCGAACCGGGAGTTTGGTCGATGCCAGGCGCAGTGCTTCCTTGGCAACTTCTTCAGGGACCCCAGCAACTTCGAACATGATCTTTTCGCGCTTAACAACTGCGACCCAGCCGGATGGCGCACCCTTACCATTACCCATGCGGACCCCAACACCCTTACTGGTGTAGGACTTTTGAGGGAAAATGCGGATCCAAACCTTCCCGCCACGCTTCATGTAACGAGTCATCGCGACACGAGCGGCTTCAATCTGGCGGTTGGAGATCCAGTGGGATTCCAGGGCTTCCAGACCGTATTCACCAAAGCTGACTTCCTTGCCACCCTTGGCTGCACCGCGCATCTTGCCGCGGAATTCGCGACGGTGCTTAACACGCTTAGGTACTAACATTGGTTATTTCCCTCCTTTCGCTTGAGGACGGTTAGGCTTATCAGGCAGCACTTCGCCCCGGTAGATCCAGGTCTTGATGCCGATCTGGCCGTAAGTCGTCGTCGCTTCTTCCCATGCGTAGTCGATGTCGGCACGCAGGGTGTGCAAAGGCACGGTGCCTTCGGAGTAGTGCTCACGACGGGCAATATCCGCACCGTTCAGACGACCAGCAGCCTGGGTCTTGATGCCCTTGGCGCCGGAACGCATGGTGCGTTGCATGGCCTGCTTCATCGCGCGGCGGAAGGCCACACGTTGTTCAAGCTGAGCGGCGATGCTTTCGCCAACCAGCTTGGCGTCCAAGTCAGGCTTTTTGATTTCGACGATGTTGATGTGAACCTTGCGACCGGTCAAGTCGTTGAGCTGCTTGCGCAGACTTTCAACTTGGGCGCCGCCCTTACCAATCACCATGCCAGGCTTGGCAGTGTGAATGGAGATGTTCACGCGGTTTGCAGCGCGTTCGATTTCGATAGTCGAAACGGAGGCTTCTGCAAGCTTGTCGTTGATGAATTTACGGATCTTGATGTCTTCGTGAAGGTACTTAGCAAAGTCTTTGTCTGCGTACCACTTGGATTCCCAGTCACGAATGACGCCAACACGGAAACCGTTTGGATTGATTTTCTGACCCACGCGTTATCCCTCCTTATGCTTCTTTTTCGGCAACAACCACGGTGATGTGGCTGGTGCGCTTGTTGATCGGTGATGCAGAACCCTTGGCGCGCGGACGGAACCGCTTCAAGGTTGGGCCTTCGTTAACGTAGGCTTCCTTGACGTAAAGGTTTTGCGCATCTAAGTCAAAGTTATGTTCCGCGTTTGCGATAGCGGACTTGAGAACTTTCTCAACGAGCGGGGAACCCGCACGAGGCGTGAAGTCCAAGATCGCCAATGCTTCGGCAACGTCGCGGTCACGGATCAGGTCGATCACCAAACGCGCTTTGCGAGCAGCGATCCGAACCGTCTTGGCCGTTGCGGTTGCAGACGTAATTTGTTCAGCCATGAATATGCTCCTTTCTAGCGCCCTTTGGTCTTCTTGTCGTCCTTAGCGTGACCACGGAAGGTACGGGTTGGGACGAATTCGCCCAGCTTGTGACCAACCATGTCTTCGGAAACATAAACTGGGACGTGCTTGCGACCATCGTAAACGGCGATGGTGTAACCGATGAAACTTGGGAAAATGGTAGAGCGACGAGACCAGGTCTTGATGACGGTCTTCTTGTCGCTGTCCGCCTGTGCTTCGATCTTCTTCATCAGATGAGCGTCGGCGAAAGGTCCTTTTTTAAGACTGCGACCCATTGTGTGACCTCCTTTATTCGATGTGATTCAGTAAGTGGCTTACTTCGTCTTACGGTGACGAACGATGAACTTCTCGGACTTGGCCTTGTGATCACGGGTCTTCTTGCCGAGGGTCTTCTTACCCCATGGAGAAAGCGGAGATGGGCGGCCGATAGGTGCCTTACCTTCACCACCACCATGCGGGTGATCGTTAGGGTTCATAACCGAACCACGGACGGTCGGACGGAAGCCCAACCAGCGCTTGCGGCCGGCCTTACCGATGCTGATCAGTTCGTGCTGTTCGTTGCCGACAGCGCCGATGGTCGCACGGTTAACAGCCAGAACCATCCGCACTTCACCGGATGCCAGGCGAACCGTGACGTACTTGCCGTCATCGTTCTTACCCAGCAGCTGGGCAGAAGCCCCGGCGGAACGGGCCAGTTGGCCGCCCTTACCAGGCTTGAGCTCGATGTTGTGAATCGTGGTCCCATCTGGGATGTTCTTCAACGGCATTGCGTTGCCGACCTTGATGTCGACTTCTTCGCCGGAAACGATCTTGTCGCCAACGTTCAGGCCTTTAGGTGCCAGAATGTAGGTCTTGACCCCGTCTTCGTAGTGCAGCAGTGCAATGTTAGCGGTCCGGTTTGGATCGTATTCGATTGCCTTGACCGTCGCAACGACACCGTCTTTTTGACGCTTGAAGTCAATCGTCCGGTAGAATTGCTTGTGGCCGCCGCCACGGTGACGAACCGTGATGTGACCGTATGAGTTACGGCCAGCCGTGTGGCTCTGGCTTTCAAGCAGCGTCTTTTCAGGACGCGTCTTGGTGATTTCAGCGAAATCAGAGCCAGACATGTTACGCCGACCGTTGCTGGTAGGTTTGTACTTAATAATACCCACGCTTGTTCCCTCCTATGCTTATTATTTGAACTAGTCTTCGAAGATCTTGATTTCTTTGGAATCAGCAGTCAAGGTCACGATGGCCTTGCGGCGCTTGCGGGTGTAACCCACGAAGTTGCCTTGACGCTTCTTTTTGCCCTTGACGTTGGCAATGTTGACGCTGGCCACCTTGACGTCGAAGATTTCTTCAACGGCGCGGCGAACGGCGGTCTTTTCGACATGCAGGGCAACTTCGAAGGTGTACTTCTTGTCGTCCATGGCTGCCATGGATTGCTCGGTCACGATTGGGCGTAAAATGATGTCGCGTGCTTCCATTATGCGAGCACCTCCTCAATCTTTGAGAGTGCGGATTGGGTCACAATCAGCTTGCCGTAGTTGACAACGTCCAAGACGTTGACACCGTCAGCCGGGATCACCTTGACGTTCGGCAGGTTGCGCGCAGCCAAAGCGGCGTTGTCGTTGCCGGCCTCAAGAACGACCAGTGCCTTCTCGGAAACCTTCAGCGCGGAAAGCGCCGCGGCGAAGTCCTTGGTCTTCGGAGCATCGAAGTTCAGCCCGTCGACAACGACGAGTTCGGAATCGGTGACCTTCTGAGACAGAACGGACTTGATCGCCAGGCGGTAAGCCTTCTTGTTGATGCGGTAAGCGTAGGAACGCGGGTGTGGGCCAAAGACGATCCCACCGCCACGCCACTGCGGGCTGCGGATCGAGCCCTGACGCGCACGGCCAGTCCCTTTTTGGCGCCATGGCTTGCGGCCACCGCCGGAAACTTCGTGGCGGTTCTTAACTTTAGAAGTGCCTTGACGAAGGGAAGCGCGTTGCATCACAACTGCGTCAAACACGACGTTTTCGTTTGGTTCGATCGCCCAGATTGCATCGTTCAGTTCAACAGTGCCGTTCTCGGAGCCATCTTGCTTGTATAAAGTAACGTTTGCCATTAGTTATTGTCCTCCCTTCGTATTACTTGGTTGCTGCTTTAACAGCGGAACGGATCGTCACGAACGACTTGTTGGCGCCAGGAACGTTCCCCTTGATCAGGATAACGTTGTGCTCCAGGTCGGTCGAGATAACGGTCAGGTTTTGCATGGTGCGGGTGTGGTTACCCATCCGGCCAGGCAGCTTCTTGCCCTTGAACACCTTGTTGATGATGGCGCCAAGAGAACCTGGGCGACGGTGGTAACGAGAACCGTGAGCCATAGGGCCGCGAGATTGGCCATCCTTCTTGATGTTACCTTGGTAACCGTGGCCCTTGGAAGTACCGGTGACATCCACGATGTCGCCAGCAGCAAATTCGTCAGCCTTGATTTCCTTGCCTACTTCGTATTCGCTAAGCGCTACATCACGGATTTCCTTAATGAAGCGCTTAGGGGTCGTGTCAGCCTTCTTGGCGTGACCGACGCTTGGCTTGTTGCTAAGGATTTCACGCTTGTCGCCGTAGCCCAGCTGAACTGCTTCGTAACCGTCAGATTCAACGGTCTTGACTTGCAGGACGATGTTTGGGGTCACGTCGATCACGGTAACGGGAACGAGTTCGCCGTTAGCGGTGAAAACTTGCGTCATGCCAATTTTCTTACCTAAGATTCCTTTACGTGTCATGGGTACACCTCCAATACGATGAATTATAATTTGATTTCGATGTCAACGCCGCTTGGCAGATCGAGCTTCATCAGCGCGTCAACGGTCTTGGGCGTCGGGTTAACAATGTCGATCAGGCGCTTGTGCGTGCGCATTTCGAACTGTTCCCGAGAGTCCTTGTACTTATGTGGCGAACGCAGCACCGTGTAAAGCGTGCGTTCCGTCGGCAGAGGGATCGGGCCTGAGATAGTAGCACCTGTGCGCTTGGCTGTCTCGACGATCTTATCTGCGGATTGATCAAGGATGCGGTGTTCGTAAGCCTTCAACCGGATCCGAATCTTTTGTTTTGCCATTGTGTGACCTCCTTCGTCTATTATCAGTTAGTAGACTAGCTCCGTGAAAATTTCCGCCACGCCGCCGTGGCAAAGCGGCCGGGCGTGTCGCAACCTCTCACATCCACGCTACCGTGGCCCAACACGAGCCAGAAGTGCATAGTAACCCACTAGATTACACAGCACTCTTGATAGTATACAGAAGCGGCCGCCAAAACGCAAGGTAATTCGCGGTGTTTCGCAAACTTTTTCGCCTGTCAAAGGCCGTCGTGCCGGCGTTAAGGCTGCCTGGAATGCACACGGTTTCACGAGCGGCGAGATGTCTTGACAACGCCCGACTTTCTGCTACAGTTGGCAGCAGGAGGTGTTACAAATGCCAAAAGCCCTGTTGATTATCGATTACACCAATGATTTTGTCGCGGCGCAAGGCGCCTTGTCGGCCGGCGCCCCCGCACAGGCGATTGCGGCTCGCATCGTCGCCTTGGCCGAGCAGTTCCGGGCGGCCGGTGACTTCGTCTACCTGCCCACCGATGTCCACACGCCGCACGACCCCTACCACCCGGAAAGCAAGCTGTTCCCGCCGCACAACGTTCGCGGCTCTTGGGGCCGCGAACTCTTCGGCCCGCTCGCCCCATGGTACAAGCAACACCAAGCGGAAGCGAACGTCACGCTGTTTGACAAGACGCGCTATTCCAGCTTCGCCGGCACCCCACTGGACCTGTGGCTGCGCGAGCGGCGGGTCACCGAGCTCCACCTAGTCGGCGTCTGCACGGACATCTGCGTCCTGCACTCAGCCGTCGACGCCTACAACCTGAACTACCCGCTGGTGATCCACCAAGACGCCGTCGCGACCTTCAAGCCCGGCGGTCAGGCCTGGGCCTTGGATCACTTCAAGACCGTGCTGAACGCCAGCATCGTCTGAGCCTGGGCGTGGCCCGGCCGTAACTGGTGGCTGGGCCGCCTTGGCTGCGACCGACAGCCACGCAAAGAGGCACCGACAAGCGCAATGCGCTTGCCGGTGCCTCTTTTGACGTCGCCTAGTCTTGAGTCGGGGTGTCGGTGTTGGCGGCAGCCTTGGCTGCCTCCTTGTCCTTCATCTGCTTTTCGATATCGGCAATTGAGTAGACGCTGTCGGACACGGTGCCGACGGTCTTGGGTTCCATGTGACGGTAGGTCGCCATCCCGGTACCGGCCGGAATGATTTTCCCGATGATGACGTTCTCCTTGAGGCCGACCAGCGGATCGTTCTTGCCGCGGATCGAGGCATCCGTGAGGACACGGGTGGTTTCTTGGAAGGAAGCCGCAGACAGGAAGGAGTTGGTCTCCAGGGAGGCCTTGGTGATCCCGAGCAGAACCGGGCGACCGGTGGCCGGAATGCCCCCTTGAACCAGGGTCTGCTTGTTGCGTTCGGTGAATTCGGCGATGTCCAAAAGCGTCCCCGGCAAAATGTCGGTATCGCCTGGATCCATCACGCGGATCTTGCGCAGCATCTGCCGCACCATGACCTCGACGTGCTTATCGCCGATTTCAACACCCTGCATCCGGTAAACCTTCTGCACTTCGTTGATCAGGTAGTTTTCGGTCGAAATGACGTTTTGAACCTTAATCAGCTGCTTCGGGTCGATCGAACCACCGGTCAGGCGGCCGCCGCGATCGATGTGATCGCCTTCGGCCACCGCCACGGAGGAGGCATAAGGCACACTGTAGGTCCGGGTGTCGGTTTCGCCCTTCACCGTGATCTCACGGGTGTGTTCGGCCGGGTTCTCGTCGATGGCGGTGATTTCACCGTCAACTTCGGAGATAACCGCCAGCCCCTTAGGGTTGCGGGCTTCGAAGATTTCCTGGACACGTGGCAGCCCCTGCGTGATATCTTCGCCGCCGGCAACACCGCCGGTATGGAAGTTACGCATGGTCAGCTGGGTACCAGGTTCGCCGATGGACTGGGCAGCGACGGTCCCGACGGCCTCGCCGACTTCGACCTGGGTGCCGGTGGCCATGTTGCGGCCGTAGCACTTCTGGCAGACACCGTGCTTGGTGTCGCAGGTGAAGACGGAGCGGATGGTGACGGCCTCAACCCCGGCGTCGACCACGGCCTGAGCCGCGTCTTCGTCCATCAGGGTGTCCTTGGGCACGATGACGGCCTTGGTCTTTGGATCGTAAACGGTCTTTTGCGTGTAACGGCCGACCAGACGATCGTAAAGCGGCTCGATCATTTCGTTGCCTTCGCGAATCGCCGTGACCAGCAGACCGCGGTCGGTGCCACAGTCTTCCTCGCGAACGATGACGTCCTGGGCCACATCGACCAGACGCCGGGTCAGGTAACCCGAATCGGCGGTCTTCAGCGCGGTATCGGTCATCCCTTTACGGGCCCCGTGGGTGGACATGAACATTTCCATAACGGACAGTCCTTCACGGAAGTTCGACAGGACCGGCACTTCCATCATCCCGCCGTTTGGCGCCGCCATCAGGCCACGCATCCCGGCAAGCTGGGTGAAGTTCGAGATGTTACCACGAGCCCCGGAGTCACTCATCATGGAGATTGGGTTCGTCGGGTCGAAGGCGTCGATCAGCTTTTGCTGAATGTCGTCTTTGGCGTCGTTCCAGATCGTGATCACACGGTCGTGGCGTTCCTGGTCGGTGATGAGCCCACGGCGGAACTGCTTGGACACGGTTGCGACCTTCTTGTGGGCCGCCTCGACGATCTCGCCTTTTTCAGGCAGGTTCGGCACGTCGGCCACGCCGACGGTCAGGCCGGAATGCGTCGCCTGGGTGTAGCCCAGGGTCTTCATGTCGTCCAGCAGGTCGGAGGTCCGCTGCACCTTGTAGGTCTTGAAGACCTCCGCGATGATGTCGGACAAGAAGCCCTTCTTGAACGGCAGGATCAGCGGGGCATCGGTCAGGTAGGCGTCAAGGTCTTCACCCGGCTTCAGGAAGTACTTGTCCGGGACGCCGTTGACAATGTTGTCTTGGGTCGGCTCGTTCAGGTACGGGAAGTCGGCCGGCATGATTTCGTTGAAAATCACCTTGCCGACGGAGGTCACCATCAGCTTGTTGCGCTGGGCATCTTCGAACGGCTTGTCCGGCATCGAGTTGACGGCGATGGCAATGCGGCTGTGCAGGTGAACGTAGCCGTTTTGCAGCGCCATCAGGACTTCGTTGGCATCCTTGAAGATCATGCCTTCGCCTTCGCGGCCCTTCTGCTCCATCGTCAGGTAGTAGTTACCCAAAACGATATCCTGGGAAGGCGTCACGATTGGCTTACCATCCTTAGGTGCCAGGATGTGGTGAGCGGCCAGCATCAAGAGCCGGGCCTCGGCCTGGGCCTCGTCGGACAGCGGCACGTGGATCGCCATCTGGTCCCCGTCGAAGTCGGCGTTGTAGGCTTCACACACCAGCGGGTGCAGGCGCATTGCCTTGCCGTCGACCAGGACTGGCTCGAAGGCCTGAATCCCCAGACGGTGCAGCGTAGGGGCGCGGTTCAACAGAACCGGACGCTCCTTGATCACGTCTTCGAGCACATCCCAGATGTCGTCGTCTTCACGGTCGATCTTGCGCTTGGCGTTCTTGATGTTGGAGGCCATTTCCCGAGCGACCAACTCGCGCATCACGAACGGCTTGAAGAGCTCAAGCGCCATGGAACGCGGCAGGCCACACTGGTAGAACTTCAGGGTCGGGCCGACGTCGATAACGGAACGACCGGAGTAGTCGACACGCTTGCCCAGCAGGTTCTGACGGAACCGCCCCTGCTTCCCCTTGAGCATGTGGCTCAAAGACTTCAGCGGCCGGTTGCCCGGGCCGGTGACGGGACGCCCACGGCGCCCGTTATCAATCAAGGCGTCAACGGCCTCTTGGAGCATGCGCTTTTCGTTTTGAACGATGATGTTCGGCGCGTTCAAGTCGAGCAGCCGCTTGAGGCGGTTGTTGCGGTTGATCACGCGGCGGTACAGGTCGTTCAAGTCAGAGGTGGCAAAGCGCCCACCTTCGAGCTGAACCATCGGCCGCAGATCTGGCGGGATGACCGGAATCGTGTCCATGACCATCCAGGCCGGATCGTTGCCGGATTCTAGGAACGCGTCGAGGATGTCCAGACGCCGGATCGCACGGGTCCGCTTTTGGCCCTGGGCGGACTTCAGGTCTTCCTTCAGTTCGGCGACTTCCTTGGGCAGATCAACGGCCTGCAAAAGCTCCTTAATCGCCTCGGCACCCATCTTCGCATTGAAGACGTTGCCGTACTCGTCGCGCTTGTCGCGGTACTCGCGCTCGGTCAGCAGCTGCTTTTTCTCAAGCGCCGTGTCGCCGGGATCGATCACCACGTAGGACGCGAAGTAGATCACTTCTTCAAGCGCCCGTGGGGACATGTCGAGGACCAGACCCATGCGGCTCGGGATCCCCTTGAAGTACCAGATGTGGGAAACCGGCGCGGCCAGCTCGATGTGGCCCATGCGCTCGCGCCGCACCTTGCTGCGGGTCACCTCGACGCCGCAGCGGTCGCAGACAATGCCCTTGTAGCGGATGCGCTTGTACTTCCCGCAGGCACACTCCCAGTCCTTGGTCGGCCCAAAGATTCGCTCGTCGAACAGCCCATCGCGTTCGGGCTTCAGCGTCCGGTAGTTGATCGTCTCGGGCTTCTTGACTTCCCCGTACGACCAGCTGCGGATCTTGTCCGGCGAGGCCAAGCCGATCTGCATGCTTTCGAATTTATTGACATCAATCAAAGGGCTAACCTCCTAGTGTTCGTCGTGTTGCTCGGTGGCGGCTGTGGCAGCCTCCTGGGCCTTCTTTTCTTCCTGCTGGGCGGCAAACTTAGCCAAGGCGTCGACGGATACCACGTCGTCGTCCTCGTCATCCATGTCGCGCAGCTCGATTTCGTTCTTGGCAGCGTCCAGCACCTTCATGTCCAGGCCCAAGGATTGCAGCTCCTTGACCAAAACGCGGAAGGATTCAGGCACCCCAGGCTTAGGAATCGGTTCGCCCTTGACGATCGCCTCGTAGGTCTTGACCCGGCCAACGACGTCATCGGACTTGTAGGTCAGGATTTCCTGCAGGGTGTAAGCCGCCCCGTAGGCTTCCAGGGCCCAAACTTCCATTTCCCCGAAACGCTGGCCACCGAACTGGGCTTTACCACCCAGCGGCTGCTGCGTAACCAGAGAGTAAGGCCCGATGGAACGGGCGTGGAGCTTATCGTCGACCATGTGGGCGAGCTTCATGTAGTACATGACACCGACGCTCACGCGGTTTTCGAACGGCTCGCCGGTGCGGCCGTCGTACAGGACGGACTTGCCGTCGGAGGCCATGCCGGCCTCCTTGACGGTGGCCCACAGATCATCATCGTTGGCACCGTCGAAGACCGGCGTTGCCACGTGAATGCCCAGCTTCTTAGCGGCCATCCCCAGGTGAAGATCGAGCACCTGCCCGATGTTCATACGGGATGGCACACCCATTGGCGACAGCAGAATGTCGACCGGGGTGCCATCAGGCAGGAACGGCATGTCTTCTTCAGGCACAACCACGGAGACGGTCCCCTTGTTGCCGTGACGGCCGGCCATCTTGTCGCCGACCTGAATCTTGCGCTTCTGGGTGATGTAGACGCGGACCATCATGTTCACGCCAGGCGCCAGCTCGTCGCCGGCCTCACGGGTGAAGATGCGAACGTCTTGGATGATGCCGCCGCCGCCATGCGGAACCCGCAGGGAGGTGTCGCGAACTTCGCGAGCCTTTTCCCCGAAAATGGCGTGGAGCAGGCGTTCCTCGGCGGACAGCTCGGTCACCCCTTTAGGCGTCACCTTGCCGACCAGAATGTCGCCGTCGCGGACTTCCGCCCCGATGCGGATGATCCCGAACTCGTCGAGGTCCTTCAGGGCGTCGTCGCCGACGTTCGGAATTTCGCGGGTGATTTCTTCAGGGCCAAGCTTGGTGTCGCGGGCTTCCGATTCGTACTCCTCGATGTGAATCGAGGTGTAGGCGTCTTCCTTGACCAGCTTCTCGGACAGCACAATCGCGTCTTCGTAGTTGTACATGTTCCAGGTCATGAAGGCGATGATCGGGTTTTGGCCCAGAGCCAGCTCGCCGTTCTCCATCGCTGGGCCGTCGGCGATGATCTCGTCGGCGTCGACCTTGTCGCCGAGGCGAACGATCGGCCGCTGGTTGTAGTTCTTGCCGGCGTTACTGCGACGGAACTTCATCAGCTTGTACTTGTCCAAGGCGCCGTCGTCGCGGCGAACGCGAATCTCCTTGGCGTCGACGTACTCAACGGTCCCAGGGTGTTCAGCCAAAACGGCAATCCCGGAGTCGTGGGCGGCCTTGTACTCCATGCCGGTGCCGACAAGCGGTGCGTGTGGGTCGACCAACGGCACGGCCTGGCGCTGCATGTTCGCACCCATCAGGGCACGGTTGGAGTCGTCGTTTTCAAGGAACGGGATGCAGGCGGTCGCAACGGCGACAACCTGCTTAGGCGAAACGTCCATGTAGTCGATGTGATCGGCGGTCGTTTCGATGTTCTCGTCCTTCTTACGGGCCAGAATGGTCTCTTCGGCAAAGGCCCCGTCGTCGGTCAAAGGCGCGTTGGCCTGAGCCACGACGTAGTTATCTTCCTCGTCGGCGGTCAGGTAGTCGATCTTGTCGGTCACGCGGTGATCCGTCCAAGACACACGGCGGTACGGGGTCTCGATGAAGCCGTACGGGTTGACCACCGCGTAGGATGCCAGGCTGTTGATCAGACCGATGTTCGGGCCTTCTGGCGTTTCGATTGGGCACATGCGGCCGTAGTGGGTGTAGTGAACGTCTCGCACTTCGTAGCCGGCGCGGTCACGCGTCAGGCCACCAGGGCCCAAGGCGGACAGGCGGCGCTTGTGGGTCAGCTCGCCCAGCGGGTTGGTCTGATCCATGAACTGGGACAGCTGTGAGGACCCGAAGAATTCTTTGATCGAGGCAACCACCGGCCGGATGTTAATCAGCTGCTGCGGCGTGATGGTTGCGGTGTCTTGGATGGACATCCGCTCGCGCACGACACGCTCCATGCGGGACAGCCCGATGCGGAACTGGTTTTGGAGCAGCTCGCCGACCGAACGGATGCGGCGGTTGCCCAAGTGGTCGATATCATCAGTGGCGCCAAGACCTTCCTGCAGGTTCAGGAAGTAGTTCATGGAGGCGATGATGTCGGCCGGGGTCAGGTACTTGACCTTCTTGTCGATGTGACCGTTGCCAATCAGGTTGATTTCCTTTTCAGGGTTGACCTGAGAGTAGACCTTGACCACCTGAATGGTCATCGGTTCGGTCACCACGCCTTGGTCGGATGGCTGGTAGGTGACGGTCTTGAAATCGTCACGGTCCAGGTAGCCACCGAGCGTGTCCATCACGTGGCGGTCGATCTTATCGCCCTTGGCGGCGATCACTTCGCCGGTGTCGGGATCGGCCAGGGTCTCGGCCAAAGTCTGGCCCAAAAGCCGGGTCTTCAGGCTCAACTTCTTGTTGACCTTGTAGCGGCCGACGTTAGCCAGGTCGTAGCGCTTTGGATCGAAGAACCGCGCGTAAAGCAGCGAGCGAGAAGAGTCCGCGGTTTTCGGTTCGCCTGGGCGAAGGCGTTCGTAAATGTCCTTCAACGCTTCGTCGGTGCGGGAGTCCTCGGTGTTCTTGTGGACGTCTTTTTCAAGCGTCAGCATCAGGGAGTCGTTGTCGCCGAAAATATTGATGATGTCCTGGTCGGCGCCAAAGCCCAGTGCCCGGACCAGCTCGGTCATCGGAATCTTGCGGGTGCGGTCGATCCGCACGTAGGCCAGATCCTTGGCGTCGGTTTCGTACTCAAGCCAAGCGCCGCGGTTCGGAATCACGGTGGTTCCGTAGGTCACGCGGGAGTTCTTGTCGGTGGCGCTGTTGTAGTAGACACCAGGCGAGCGAACCAGCTGGGAAACAATAACTCGCTCCGCGCCGTTGATGATGAAGGTCCCTTGCTTAGTCATCAGCGGGAAGTCGCCGAAGAAGACATCCTGGGACTTGATTTCACCGGTTTCGTGGTTGGTCAGGCGCAGGGTGACGTGCAGCGGTGCGGAGAAGTTCGCGTCGTGCTGACGCGCCTCCTCAACCGTGTATTTTGGCTCAAGCAGCTGGTAATCGACGAATTCCAGCGACAGGTTGCCTTGGAAGTCCTCGATCGGCATAATGTCGTCGAACATTTCCTTCAGGCCTTCGTCCAAGAACCACTGGTATGAGTTCGTCTGGATCTCGATCAGGTTGGGCAGATCGAGTACTTCTTTGATCCGGGAATAGGAACGGCGGGTGCGGTGCTTGCCGTAATTCACTAAGTGTCCTACCAAATTTGTTCACCCCTCATAGATTTACGGTACCGTCAAATATTACAGTTAGGTTACATCTGCTGGTCGGGCGGCGTTTTGAGCAAAAAAAAACGAAAAGTAGTCGTGCCGTGCCGCTACTTTTGCGTTTTTATTTGCGCTACGCCGGACAATAGATCGACGCAGCCACATCCTAACCGAAATGCAATTGCACTAATGGTACCAGATTCGGCGTTTGTTTGTCAAGCGTTGACCGGTTCCGCCGGTGCCGCCGCCGGCCGGACGCCGAAGGTCAGCTTCCCCTTCTTGGCGCCGATGGTGATGGTGTCGCCGGCCTTGGCCTGGCCGGTCAACAACAGCTCGGACAGCTCGTCTTCGACGTCGCGCTGCAGTGCCCGGCGAATCGGCCGGGCCCCGTACTCGGGGTCAAAGCCGGCCTTGGCGACGGCGTTGATGCCGGCCGGCGTGATTTTGACCGTGATGTCCTGGTCGGACAGGCGGTGCAGCACGTTCTTGGCCATAATCTTGACGATCTCGTGCAGTTCGTCTTTGTTGAGGCTGTGGAAGACCACGGTCTCATCGATGCGGTTGAGGAACTCAGGACGAAACGCCCGGCGCAGCTCCTGCAGCATCCGCGACTTCATCGCCTTGAAGTCACCGGCGCCGTTAACCGCCCCGAAGCCGACGCTCTTGTCGTCGCGCAGCGCGGTGGCCCCGATGTTCGAGGTCATGATCAAAATCGTGTTGCGGAAGTCGACGCGCCGCCCCTTGGAGTCGGTCAAAAAGCCGTCGTCCAGCACCTGCAGCAGGATGTTGAAGACATCCGGATGGGCCTTCTCGACCTCATCCAAGAGCACCACTGAGTAAGGTTTGTTGCGTACCTTCTCAGTCAGCTGGCCGCCCTCGTCGTAGCCGACGTAGCCCGGCGCCGCCCCGATCAGGCGACTGGTCGAGTACTTCTCCATGTACTCGGACATGTCAACGCGAATCATCGCGTCCTCGGAGCCAAACATCGCCTCCGCCAGGGCCTTGGCCAGCTCGGTTTTGCCGACACCGGTGGGGCCGAGGAACATGAAGGAGCCGATCGGGCGGGTCGGGTCCTTCAGACCACTCCTGGCCCGGCGAATCGCCCGGGCGACGGCCGACACCGCCTCATCCTGGCCGACGACCCGTTCGTGCAGGACCTTCTCCAGGTTGACCAGCCGCTCGCTTTCCTTCTTTTGCATCTGGGTGACCGGCACCCCGGTCCACTGCGAGACGACCTCAGCCACGTCCTCTGGGGTCACCTGGACGTCGGTGCGAACCGCACCGGCCTGGGCCGAGTCGGCCTCGAGCTTGGCGCGAAGCTTCTGCTCCTTCTCGCGGATGGTGGCGGCCAGCTCGAAGTCCTGGTGCATGATCGCCTCGTTCTTGGCGGCGACGGTGTCTTGCAGCTTGGCCTGCAGCTTGTCAGCCTTGGTCGGCTTATCGGCCTCGTCCAAGCGAACCTTGGCGGCACTTTCGTCGATCAGGTCGATTGCCTTGTCCGGCAGGAAGCGGCTGGCGATGTAGCGCGTCGACAGCACAACGGCCTCGTGCAGCGCCGCGTCGGTGATGGTCACCCCGTGATGCGCCTCGTAGCGCGGCCGCAAGCCCTGCAGAATCTGCTCGGCCTCGGCCGGGCTCGGCTCGTCAATCTGAATGGTGGCAAAACGCCGCTCCAGCGCCGCGTCTTTTTCGATGTACTTCTGGTACTCGTCCAGAGTGGTGGCCCCGATCAGCTGCAGCTCGCCGCGAGCCAGGGCCGGCTTCAAAATGTTGGAGGCGTCGATTGCGCCTTCCGCCCCACCGGCGCCGATCAGCGTGTGAAGCTCGTCGATGAACAAGATGACCTGCCCGTCTTGGTAAATCTCGTCGATCACCTTCTTGAGCCGGTCCTCGAACTCGC
Organism: Lacticaseibacillus suihuaensis; assembly: GCF_054785075.1. Classification (NCBI taxonomy): domain Bacteria; kingdom Bacillati; phylum Bacillota; class Bacilli; order Lactobacillales; family Lactobacillaceae; genus Lacticaseibacillus; species Lacticaseibacillus suihuaensis. The sequence goes on from NZ_BAAGBJ010000004.1 coordinate 213,537, forward strand.
CGCGGTACTTGGTGCCGGCGACCAAAGACCCCATGTCGAGCATCATCAGCCGCTTGTTCTTCATGTCGGCCGGCACCTGCCCGGCCACAATTTTCTCGGCGAAGCCCTCGGCGATGGCGGTTTTGCCGACCCCTGGTTCACCGATCAAAACCGGGTTGTTCTTGGTGCGACGCGCCAGGATCTGGACCAGCCGCCGCACTTCCTTGTCGCGGCCGACCACGGGATCCATCTTGTTCTCCCGGGCCAGCTGGGTCAGGTCACGCGCGAGACCGTCGAGCGTCGGGGTGCCGGCGCTGGCCGCCCGGGTCGGCCGGGCAGCTGGGCCGCCCTTGTGCTTGGCCGGGGCATCCGAGATACCCATTTTCTTCAGCACCAGCTGCCGGGTCTTGGCCAGGCTCAGGTCTAGGTTCTGCAGAATCCGGGCCGCCAGGATGTCATCCTCGCGCAGCAGGCCGAGCAGGATGTGCTCGGTGCCAATCTTTAAGGCGCCGAGCCGCTTGGCCTCATCGCCGGCGAAGCTCAGAATCTCCTTGCCCTTGGGCGAGTACGGCAGGTAGGCGTCCTTGGCGGTGCTGCTGCCGGCGCTGGTGCCGTAACCGGTGAAGCGTTCGATTTCATCATGCACATCGGCCTCGGTGACCGACAGCTGACGCAGGGTCTTGCCGGCGATGCCCTCGGGCTCGATCACCAGGGCAATCAAAAGGTGCTCGGTGCCGACGGCGTGGTGGTGGAAGGCCTTAGCCTGATCCTGCGCGATTTGTAAGACGTTTTTAGCACTAGGGGTGAATAAGTTGTCCATACGCAAACTCCTTTGATCCCTGGGATCGGTTCAACACTAACGTTCATCTACTATTGAGTCACAGTTCGTCGTCGCGGTGCAACTACAGCGGTCGGCGGTGCGGTGCGGCAATCCCGGTCGGCCGCGCAGTTGCGACAGCCGAACTAGTGCGACCGCAACACAGGCTAGTGGCCGTAGCGCAGGCTGTCAAGCAGCGCCTGCATCAGCCTGGCTCGCAGCCGGCCCTCGCTGACCGCGTCGGGCTGGGCCAGCACCTGGGGGCTCAGCACGTTGAGCATTGCGGTGCCGGTTTGGCGACTCACCAACCCAGCCTCGTACAGCTGCTGCAGCATGCGCTGAGCCGCCGCGTCGCTCAGCGTCTCCGGCAGCTTCTGAGCCATCAGGCACACCAGCGATTGGTCGGACAGCTGACTGACCTTGTGAATGCGAATGTAGCCCCCGCCGCCGCGCTTGCTTTTGACCACGTACCCCCGCTCCGGGGTGAAGCGGGTCTTGATCACATAATTGATCTGGGACGGGACGCAATTGAACTGGTCTGCGACCTCGGCTCGCGAGATCTCGACCTGCCGCTCGGCCTGAAGCATCGCTTTCAGGTACTGCTCAATCACATCCGACATGTTCTGCCCTTGCAATACGACACCTCCTTTGTCGAGAGTCTGACTAATCTTGACTTTCATTATAGCCATGGTTGGCCAAAAAAGCGAACGCAAAAAAAGATCGGCGTCTGCACGTCGATCTTTGACTGATCGGGAAAACGGGATTCGAACCCACGACCTCTACGTCCCGAACGTAGCGCTCTACCAAGCTGAGCTATTTCCCGATGAAGCGGAAGACGAGATTCGAACTCGCGACCCCCACCATGGCAAGGTGATGTTCTACCACTGAACTACTTCCGCATTATCGCTATTCAATTGCGTTCCGGCGAGCCGGAATGCACCCAGTAGGAGTCGAACCTACAACCTTCTGATTCGTAGTCAGACACTCTATCCAGTTGCGCTATGGGTGCGTATTAATATGACCATGCCGAGAGTCGGGTTCGAACCGACACGGTAATCACTTACCGCAGGATTTTAAGTCCTGTGCGTCTACCAGTTTCGCCATCCCGGCGGAAAGTGAGAAGCGGAAGACGAGATTCGAACTCGCGACCCCCACCATGGCAAGGTGATGTTCTACCACTGAACTACTTCCGCGAAATATTCAACTGCTGCCGACTAGAGGGTTCGAACCTCCGACCCCCTGTTTACAAGACAGGTGCTCTGCCAGCTGAGCTAAGTCGGCAAATGCGGGTGAAGGGACTCGAACCCCCACGGTATTAACCACTAGAACCTAAATCTAGCGCGTCTGCCAGTTCCGCCACACCCGCAGATTCCAATTCTAATGAAAATGAGCCGTGACAGGCTCGAACTGTCGACCCTCTGATTAAAAGTCAGATGCTCTACCAACTGAGCTAACGGCTCATGTGAATCAACTACTGATCCAATGCCCGTGGGGCACTGGAGGATACAGGGCTCGAACCTGTGACCCTCTGCTTGTAGGGCAGACGCTCTCCCAACTGAGCTAATCCTCCATAAATGAAGCGCGGCAGCTTCCTACCCTCGCAGGCAGTCACCCACCAACTACTCTCGGCGTTGAGAAGCTTAACTTCTGTGTTCGGCATGGGAACAGGTGTATCCTTCTCGCTATCGCCACCGCACTTCTATT